>CAYJGR010000047.1:2342-18930 GCA_964370005.1 uncultured Oscillospiraceae bacterium | reverse complement strand
TCGTTATAGTATAATAAATGTCGTATTTTGTCAATAAAAAATGTGCATGTTTTCGATAGGGGCGGATAATATCCGCCCGCCGTTGGGCTACATCAAACATTAAAGGTCAAGGGTATCTGTGATGCCCTTGACCTTGTTTTTGCCCTTATCTATCCTCTGTTTTCTATCTTCTGGTTGCCCTTTGCCCTTAATTACTAATTACTCACTCCTAATTACTAATTGCTCTTAAACGCCCTTTTCTTCATTCTGTCAAAAGCAGTCCTCTATCTCCCACCATAATACTGCCATCCTTTAGGCTGACATAGGGCGAAAATGAGGTCTTATCATCATCGGTGCTAAACTCAATGGTCATGTTTGAGAAGATGTCGCTAATATTGCCCTGTATCACAAAGGGGTGTGAGGTGGGACTTTTGTATATGAGGGCGGAGCTTTGGGTTTCAATATCATTTTCATATATCGAAAGGGTCATGTCCTCATAGCGTGGGATAATAAGGTAATATTCCCCCGAGGAAAGGTGGTGAAAGGGCAAGTTTTCATCGTATAGATATTTGTCGGTGTAGTGCTGTAACTCGGAATATTCATCATATCCGATATAGGCCACGGCATAAAGTTGCTGCTCGGTGTAGGGGATGTCGGTTTTTTCCTCGACCGATAGCGACGCCTCGGGCAGTGGTGTGGACTCCTCGCCATTTAAATACATGCCGATCACGCCAATTACAAGCGCTATCACCACAACCGCAATTCCTGCCCCTAAAAGTATACCCTGTTTCATTGTAATGCTCCTCTCACGATGTGTTTCATATATGTATTGTGCTTATTTGACCATAAAATATTATGGGTGTATCCACTCCAAAAATGTCCTATAAATTAAAACATTAGGGTGGGGTTTTTGGTGGTGTGAAAATTGTATCAAAATTACAAAGGAAATGCAAAAAACTTTTTTGAGCTGTCGGCAGATATTTTTTGCTATATATGTTGAGTTTTTTATAAAAATGAGGTATACTACCAAACAGACGGACTCGACGGGTCTGTCATGCGGGTATGCAGGCCCTGTGCGAGTGGTCGCTATGAACCATGTCAGGCGGGGAACCGAGCAGCATTAAGTGGCTTACCGCTGTGCCACAGATCAGTCTGTTTGCCCTCATGACAGAAACGTCGAGAACTTAAAAGTTGCAGTGAGACGGCCAAAAACCTACCACTGTTTGGGCGGGGAATTGCCTTGTGCTCCCCGCTTCTTTTAATACTTTGCAAAGCGGGGACTGTGTATGCATAAAGCTTTATATCGCACTTGGCGTCCCGGTACCTTTGACGAGGTGGTGGGGCAGGAACACATCACCACCACCCTAAAAAATGAAATAGCACTAGGCCGCCCCGCTCACGCTTATTTACTCATAGGCTCACGTGGCACCGGCAAGACCACCTGTGCCCGCATTTTGGCCAAGGCGGTAAACTGCACCGATCTAAATGGTGGAAATCCCTGTGGCGAGTGTCAAAACTGCGTGGGGATAGATAACGGATCGCTGGTCGATGTGGTTGAGATCGATGCCGCCTCCAATAATGGTGTGGACAATATACGTCAACTGCGTGAAGAGGCCACATTTTTACCCAATGTTGCAAAGTATCGTGTCTATATCATAGACGAGGTGCACATGCTTTCCCCCTCGGCCTTTAACGCACTACTCAAAATTTTGGAGGAACCCCCCGCACATGTGATTTTTGTGCTGGCCACCACCGAAGCACACAAGGTTCCGGCCACAATTCTCTCCCGCTGTCAACGATTTGATTTTCGGCGCATAGGTAGCGATGTTATAGCCGATCGCCTGGGTGCGGTGGCACAGGGTGAGGGGTTTGGGCTGTCGGACGAGGCCGCCCTGCTCATAGCCCGCATGGCCGACGGTGGGATGAGGGATGGATTGTCCATTCTCGATCTATGCGCATCATATAACCGTGATATCACAGTGGAGACTGTCAGCGAGGCCACGGGGCTTGTAGAACAGGATTATCTGTTCACGCTGTGCGATGCCGCCAACAAGCGGGATTTGGCGGGATTTTGGGAGCAGATGTCACAAGCGGGTGGGCGATATGTCGAGTACGACCGCCTGTGTGAACAGCTTTTGGGGCATTATCGTAATTTGATGGTGGCAAAGTCTACCGACCGCCCCGATGAGCTTATAATATGTCTGCCCGAGGTGTTACAGCGTTACAAGGAGCAGGCGGCCGACTGCACCATAGAGGGGATTTTATCGGCCATGACACTGCTACAGCGCACCTTGACGGCCATGACCCGCACCCCTCACCGCAAAACCGAAATGGAGATGGCGGCGGTGGGTCTGTGTCATCCCGAGGTGACAAAGCCACGAGAGGTGAGCGCCCCACCAAAACAGCCTGTACAAAGGCCTGCCCAGATGCCTAAGAAGGAGGCGGCGCATACACCAGCCCCGACCGCACAAGCATCGACAGCCCCTATCACACCGTTTGAGCAGTGGCCACAGGTGATAGACCTGCTGTCGAGTAGCAATCCCGCATTGTGCGGGTTTTTGGGTGGGAGTACGGCATATATACAGGGCAACAGAGTGCTTATAGACTGCAAAAACAGTATGTTTTTGGAGCTTGTGCGCAACAATGAACAGGCAAGAGAGCACTTAAAACAGGCGATAGAACAGGTGAGCGGACAGGCTATGGCCATAGGCCCTTATCGAGTCGAGGAGACCCAAAAGGCCACCACCGAGGGTGAAAGCCCCCTTGATGCAATGCTAAAAAACGCAAAACAGGCCGATATACCGGTAAAAACTAAGAACTAATATAAACATTATGGAGGAACATAATTATGAGAGCGAGATTACCAAAGGGATATTCAAACAGCGGTGGCGGTGGCAATATGCAGCAGATGATCCGCCAAGCCCAAAAGATGCAGGATGACATGGCCGCAAAGCAGGCCGAGTTGGACGAGCAGACCTACACCACCACAGCGGGTGGCGGGGTTGTGAGTGTGAGCATCACCGGCAAGAAAGAGATCACCAACATATCGCTTAAACCCGAGATCGTAGATCCCGATGACATTGAGATGCTGACCGACCTTGTGACAGCCGCCGTAAACGAGGCCATTCGCAAGGTGGAGGATACCAATGCGCAGGAGATGGAAAAGATAACCGGTGGACTCGGTTCCGGCATGGGCATACCGGGGCTGTGAGAAACTATAAGTAATAAGTAAAAGTGAATAGTTAATAAGTGTGGTGTTATGTTACACAAAATATAAGAAAGGGGAGGCCTGCACATGGCATACAATGTTTTGCCACTCACACGGCTTATTGAGCAGTTTGAACGTCTGCCGGGTGTGGGGCGCAAAGGTGCTCAACGTTTGGCATTTTATGTGCTGGGCTTGTCAAAAGTGCAGGCGCAGGGCTTTGCCGATGCCATTGTGGATGCACATGAAAAGATAAAAAAGTGTGCATGTTGCCAAAACCTTACCGACTTACAGCTTTGTCAGATTTGCACCGACAAGGGACGTGACGCCGGTGTCATATGTGTAGTAGAAAGTCCACGTGATGTTATGGCCTTTGAGCGCACCCGTGAATACAAGGGGTGCTATCATGTGCTTCACGGTCTCATGTCACCCATGGAGGGAATAGGCCCCGAGCAACTGACCGTCAAGGAGCTGTTAAAACGCATGGGCAGTGGCGAGGTGCGAGAGGTGATTATGGCGACCAATCCCACTGTGGAGGGGGAGGCTACCGCCATGTATCTTGCAAGGCTTATAAAGCCCATGGGGGTGAAGGTCAGTCGTTTGGCCTACGGCATTCCTGTCGGTGGCAACCTCGAGTATGCCGATGAGGTCACCCTGTATAGGGCGCTTGAGGGGCGCAACGAATTATAAACTGTGCAAAAATCTGGAGGATATCCTTGTGAGCAAAAGCCTTGGTGAGATTTGGAAAGCGGGTAAATTTGCAGTGGTGGGGGTTATGAATACCCTGATAGATTACGGCGTTTTCACCCTACTGACACAGGTCGTTCTGCTCAATGTATATGCCTCACAGGTCATCGCATTTATTTGCGGTATGCTCAACAGCTATATATTCAACAGCAGGTGGACATTTGGGGCCGAGGGGCGATTTTTTAGCCCTCTGTTTATAAGATTTTTGATCCTCAACGTATGTATGCTCGGGCTATCCACCGCTTTTTTAGCCTTTTTCATGCAGTTCACCGCAGCACTTATAGCAAAGGGTTGTTCGGTGATACTATCCATGACCATCAGCTTTTTGCTCAATAGATTTTGGGTGTTTAGGCGGGTTAGAGGGGATGTATCAGAGGACTGAGGATAGAAATTTGCTTATAGTATAAAAATGAACCCCGCATCCATTTTTGGGTGCGGGGATAAGTTTTGGTCTGTGCCCGGGGGTTTCCGGTGCTGTTATAAGCCCCCCTGAGCGACAGTATTTATGTGAGAAAACGTCCCAATGGCTCCATATCCGATACCGCTTTTGCGGCGCTATGTGCGGGCACTGTTGCGCCTATCGAGGGAGTGGCATCCTGAGTTCGATTTCCATGGCCTTAGTATAAACCATGTTTGTGAAAAGCTTTTAATAAAAATATGAAATGTTTTTAAACCTTATGCAATTAAAAAGTTTTTTTGTCGCTTACTGCTGTGTCTCATCTTCATCGAGTTTGCGGTCAATTTTTTGTTGTTTTCTTTTGTTAAGTAGCCATATGCCGAGTTGTACCAGTATAAACATCGCCATAAATACCGCACCGCTTATTATGATGGTGGGCACATCGTCCAGACCTGTGATGATGCTGTTAAGTAACATAGCGAGTATACCGGCGGGGATGGCGCGCACTATTATAGCTTTCCAGCCCATCACCTTGCCGCCGTAAATATCCATCCCAGAGCTTATCGTGCGTATGAGGTTATACACCCCTGCACCCACTACAAAAAGTAGCTCGACCGCATACTGCTCCACAGGTGCTACAAATACAAACTGCTGTATCAAAACCGCTATAAGTAGCCCCAAAATCATCAGTCCGTAGGCGTCGCTCTGTATCTTTCGACGCTCGGCGACTACTCTCTCATCTGTAATTTTTTTCATTTTTACTGTTCTCCTTCCCAAAATAAATCGTCCAGTGTTTTTCCAAGTGCACTACAAATTCCTATGCACAAATTCAGTGTGGGGTTGTAGTTGCCGGCCTCGATAAGGCCTATCGTTTGACGGGTAACCCCCACCGCATTTGCCAAATCCTCTTGACTCATGTCCTTTTCAATGCGGGCAATTTTTAGACGTTTGTTTTTCATGTCATACCCCCTTGTAAGGACATTATATACTATACATTTCTAAATGTCAAATATATATTGCATTTAGTTTTATAAAAATTGCAATTATTTCAATGCAAGTAATTGCCTTTATTTCCCCTATTTACATTTTATTTACACTTTGTGCCCAAAATATACTTGAACGATTATTATAAGTAGATATAATAATTATACGATATAAATATTATGACATATAATAATTATGAACAGGAGGCACATCATAATGTCAGATACAAATGTCGCCCGTTTGGCAGAGGCGATGGAAAAATTAAAAAAGCAGTCTATAAGGCTTGGCGACCTTGATAATCGTAAATACGATCTCACCATGCTGGAGGCCAAAGCCATTCAGAGCCTATATGAGATGGATAATGTGAAGGGAGAGGAGCGCAAACCAATAACCCCCTCCCGCCTGAGCCGTCACATGGGGATGCAAGCCCCTATAATATCTCCCATCTTGACCACACTAGAACAGAAAGGCAAAATAATACGTCGCCCCGACCCCGACGACCGCCGCAGTGTCAGAATACAACTCACCGACAGCGGACGGGATACCGCCTGCAAAAGTATTCATCATCGGCAAGTCTTGCTCCATAATTTTGCAGACTTCTTGGGTGATGAGGACATGGGAGAACTCATACGTATAATAAGTAAAATAGAACAGTTTTTAGCCGAAAAAAACAGCTCTGACACAGGGGAGGATTTAAGACTATGAAACAAATATTCAGGGGACTGCGACCATATACAGGCATGGTGCTGCTCAGCGTCATACTTGTAATGGGCAGTGTGGCAAGTATGCTGTTTTTGCCCCGCTTTATGGCCGAAATTGTAAATGAGGGGGTGTTGGCGGGAGATTTGTCGCTTATAATGGAAATCGGCCTGCAAATGCTTATAATTACCCTGCTCGGTTCGGCCTGCATGGTGGGCTCGAGCTACTTCTCGGCAAAAGCCGCCATGGGGCTTGGGCGTGATTTGCGTCGAGACATCTTTTGTAAGGTGGAATGGTTTTCCCTGCAAGAGATGGATAAGTACGGCACGGCTTCGCTTATAACCCGCACCACAAACGACATAACCCAAATTGAAAATGTATTGTTTATGAGCCTGCGCATGGCTGTGATGGCACCCCTTGCGCTTGTGGGGGGCGTGGTAATGGCCTTTTCGACCTCGCCCGAGATGTCAAGGGTCATATTTTTCTCGGTGCCGGCACTGCTCGTGGTGGTGGGTATCGTCGGCGCTACCACCATCCCACTTTCAAAGCGGGTGCAAAAACTTATAGACCGTGTAAATCAGGTCATGCGTGAAAAGCTAAGCGGTGTGCGGGTACTACGTGCCTTCGGTACCGAGAGCTATGAGGAAGAACGCTTTGACAAGGCCAACAAGGATTTAACCGATGTATCACTGCGTATGAATAGAATCATGGCGGTGATCATGCCGGCGCTCATTTTTATACTCAACTTCTCGACTGTAGGCATTGTATGGCTCGGGGCTGCCGAGGTAGCCGGCGGTACTATAGAGGTGGGTAACATCATGGAGGTGGTGCAGTATGTCATGTATATCATGTTCTCATTTATGATGATGTCTATGATGTTTGTGATGATCCCACGTGCGGCGGCCTCGGCCGATCGTATATCTCAGGTGCTGGCTACCGAGAAAATCATAGTCGAGCCCAAATCCCCCACAAAAACGAGTGAGAGCATGAAAGGACATGTTAAGTTTGAAAATGTCACCTTCTCTTATGGTAGTTCTGAAGTGGCGGCGATAGATGATATATCCTTTGAGGTCACCCCCGGCAAAACCCTTGCGATAATCGGCTCAACCGGCGCAGGCAAGACCACCCTCTTAAATCTGATCCCTCGTTTTTATGATGTGACACAGGGGAGGGTGTTGGTGGATGGTGTGGATGTGCGGGAACAAAGCCTTGATACACTGCGCCAAAAGATAGGCTATGTCACCCAAAAGGCGGTGCTGTTTCGGGGGAGTATCACCGATAATATCTCCTATGGCACAGAGAATACAGACTCTGAGCACATCTCCACAGCGGCAGATATAGCCCAAGCGGGACAGTTTATCGCCGACAAGGAGGAGGGTTTTGCCTCACAGGTAAGTCAGGGTGGCACAAACTTCTCGGGAGGACAAAAACAGCGTCTGTCCATAGCACGAGCCATAGCAAGACGCCCCGAAATATATCTGTTTGACGACAGCTTCTCGGCGCTTGATTACCAAACCGACCGCAAGCTGCGAGAAGCACTATCGGAGCAAACCACCCATGCCGCTGTGATAATAGTGGCACAACGTGTCAGCACCATCATGAACGCCGATCAAATATTGGTATTGGACGACCACGGTGGCATGGCGGGGCTTGGCACCCATAGGGAACTACTTGATAATTGCGAAATATACAGGGAGATTGTAACCTCCCAGTTTACACAAGAGGAGGTGGGCTGATGAGCGGACCAAAAGGTGGAGGATTTGGCGGTGGCGGCGGACGTGGCCCCGGTGGCGGTGTCATGGAGGTGGGCGGGGCCGCCAAAGATACAAAGGGTACACTGAGAAGACTTTTGTCTGTTGTAGGCATATATAAGATTGGGCTTATAGCCGTGGTGATATTCACGGTGCTGGCCACAGTGGCGGGCAACTTAGGCCCACGCATCATAGGTTTTGCAATAAATGAAATACAACTCGGTGTAGAGCGCATGATGGCAGGAACAGGAGGCATAGACACGCAGGCCGTCGTGAACTTCCTGCTCATACTCGGGGGGCTTTATCTCATAAATGCACTTTTGACCTATGCCCAGCAACACATCATGGCCGGCATAACCCAAAAGACCATGTACCGCCTGCGCAGTGATGTCGATAAAAAGATTAAGACCTTACCACTATCTTATTTTGATAAACAGCCTTTGGGCGATATACTCAGCCGTGTGACAAACGATGTTGATACAGTGTCCAACTCACTTCAGCAGAGTGTGACACAGATATTCAGCGCCGTGCTAAGTGTGCTGGCCATACTTGTTATGATGGTGGTGGTCAGCCCTGTTCTTACGGTTATTGCCCTGCTCACCCTGCCCCTCACGGTGCTATTTTCGGCGGGTGTGATAAAGCGTTCCCAGCCCCTGTTTGCCAAGCAACAAAAAACCCTCGGCGACCTCGGCGGTTATATAGAAGAGATGTATTCGGGGCACACTGTTGTCAAAGCTTACGGACGGGAACAAGCTGTCATAAGTGAGTTTGACAAGATAAACGACGAGCGATATCAGAGTAGTTACAAGGCGAATTTTATTGCCGGTATAATAATGCCGTTGTCCAACTTTGTGAGCAACCTTGGCTATGTGGCAGTGGTAATGGTGGGCGGTGTGATGGTTATAAACGGCCAATTGCTCATAGGTGACATTCAGTCATTTTCGCAGTATCTACGCAACTTCAGCCAGCCCATAACCCAACTTGCCCAGATTGCAAACACATTGCAGTCCACCATTGCGGCGGCCGAGCGGGTGTTCGACTTCCTCGATGAGAAAGAGGAGCTGCCTGTGCCCACAGATGTTCAGAGCTATCCCGCCGTTATGAAGGGGGATGTCGAAATGGAGCATGTGGCCTTTGGCTACTCGCCCGACCGCACCCTAATACATGACCTAAACCTGAGTGTGAACAGTGGGCAGACCGTGGCCATTGTGGGACCCACAGGTGCGGGCAAGACCACCCTTGTAAATTTACTACTGCGATTTTACGATATAGACAAGGGGCAAATACGCATAGATGGGGTAGATGTAACCCATATGGACAGGGTGAAGTTGCGGGAGTATTTTGGCATGGTGCTACAAGACACATGGCTATTTAACGATAGCATCAGGGAGAATATACGTTACGGCAAGCTTAGTGCCACCGACGATGAGGTTGAGGCGGCGGCAAAGGCGGCCTATGCCCACAGCTTCATACAAAGTCTGCCCGATGGCTATGACACCGAGCTGAGTGAAGATGCCTCCAACATATCACAGGGACAACGGCAACTGATCACCATCGCCCGTGCTATACTTTACGACCCGTATATACTCATTTTGGATGAGGCCACAAGCTCGGTCGATACCCGCACAGAGGTGCTTATTCAGCGGGCTATGAAACGGCTCATGCAGGGGCGCACAAGCTTTGTTATAGCCCATAGACTTTCGACCATTAGGGATGCCGACACGATTTTGGTGCTTGAAAGCGGTGATATTGTAGAGATGGGAAATCACGAACAACTGCTGCAAAAACAGGGAGCTTACGCCCGTCTTTACAACAGTCAGTTTGCGGGTGATGCCTCTTAGGGCGGTGCTATAATGAATTTTATCACAGCTAAATATCCCAAATTGGGGCAAATTTTGCGCTAAATGCCCGAATATTTGCAATATTGCAAATTTATACTTGCAAAAGGTGTGGAATTATATTAAAATACCTCACAGAGACTCATTTATTGCT
Organism: uncultured Oscillospiraceae bacterium; assembly: GCA_964370005.1. Classification (GTDB taxonomy): domain Bacteria; phylum Bacillota; class Clostridia; order Oscillospirales; family Ruminococcaceae; genus Heteroruminococcus. Next base: position 9,176 of record CAYJGR010000047.1, on the reverse strand, counting down.
AAAAATATTTGTGCTGCGCACAGAATGGAGATTTTTATGTCAACTTACAGCGTGATGACCGCCGCACAGCGGGTGGAGGAGTACCAAAAGCTTAAAAAGGAATATGATAGCTTTGTCGCCAAAGGCTTGAAGCTCGATATGTCCCGAGGCAAGCCAGCCTCTGTACAGCTCGACTTGACTATGGGGCTATTGGGCTGTGTTGCAGACGGTAAGGCGCTCTTGGATGAAACAGGCTTTGATTGCCGTAACTACGGCCTGCCCGCCGGCATCCCCGAGGCCAGAAAGCTCATGGCGGGGCTTATGGAGATAGCACCCGAGGAGACAATCATAGGGGGCAGTTCCAGCCTGAACATGATGTACGATGCAGTTTCACGCGCCATGACCCACGGCCTACCGGGCTCTGATAAGCCTTGGAGCTTCCTACCCGAGATAAAATTCCTGTGTCCTGTGCCGGGGTACGACCGCCATTTTGCCATTTGTGAGCACTTTGGCATAAAGATGATACCTATAGAGATGGATGAGAACGGCCCTGATATGGATAAAGTTGAGGCGCTTGTCAGCAGTGATGCATCTGTCCGTGGCATTTGGTGTGTGCCCAAGTACTCTAACCCCGCCGGCACCACCTACTCGGCCGAGACAGTGCGCCGTTTTGCTCGCCTGAACCCCGCTGCTCCGGATTTCCGCATTTTCTGGGATAATGCCTATACTGTGCACGATTTAAGCGATACGACCGACGAGCTTGCAAACATCATGGAGGCCTGCAAAAAGACAGGGCGGGAAGACCTTGTGTATATATTCTCCTCGACCTCAAAAATTTCTTTTGCCGGTGCAGGGCTTGCGGCCATGGGTGCAAGCCAGCGCAATGTGAAGCACATTTTGGCCTCGATGTCGATCCAGACCATAGGCCATAACAAGATAAACCAGCTTGCCCACACCCGTTTCTTCGGGGATGTTGACGGCATCAAAAAGCATATGAAACTCCATGCGGAGATTTTGCGCCCTAAGTTCTCTTTGGTGCTGGATATTTTGCAGGCCGAGCTTGGTGAATTGGAGATAGCACAGTGGCACAAGCCCCGTGGCGGCTACTTTATATCGCTGGATGTGCCAAGCCAGTGTGCCCGCCGTACTGTCGAGCTCTGTAAAGAGGCCGGTGTGGTGCTTACCCCCGCAGGTGCCACCCATCCTTATGGCGTTGACCCCGAGGATAAAAACATCCGCATTGCCCCTACCTTCCCCCCCGAGCAGGAGCTACAGACTGCCGCAGAGCTACTTTGTCTGTGTGTAAAGCTGGCCTCGCTTGAAGAGATGGGCGCAAATAGCTGAGGTATAATATTTAAAATTCAAGCCCCGACCGTGACACTTTGTCTCGGTCGGGGCTTTGTCTTAAGTTTTTCAGCGTGTTTTTTGGAAGAACATTGTGGGAGTTTTGCACTTGGGGCAGTTGGGCAACTCCTGATTGGGTGCGGTCTGGATAATAGCAAATTTACCGCACTTGTGACACTGATAAACACCGTTTGCAGGGGGCTTTTCGCCGGTGTTGAATGTTGGGCTTTGTTCCATAGCCATGGTGGAATCCTCCTAAAGTTTATACAAAGTCTATAGGCAATCTGCTTGCCTTATATAATATTATATCCCCGCTAAACTGCTCTGTCAAACTTTTTTGGGGCAAACTTGCTGTATTGTATGTTTTTTAGTCGATGTTTATATTATTGACAGCTTAAATCTGAAAGGGTATAATAATACTCAAATATATCTGTACAACCATCCCATATATGGGCAGGAGGTTTAAGTTTATGAAAAAGTTTTTAGCAGCTTATTTGGCAGTGATGAGCACTGCTGTGCTTACATTGGGGGCGAGTGCGGCCTCGGCAAATCCCGTCACAGGCGATAACAGCATTGTGGGTCCTATGATGATTGTAGCCGGTGTGGCTTTAGTAGCCATCATTATTTTCTTTGTGACAGGTCGTAAAAAGAAATAAACAATGTGATTTTGCACATAAAATAAGGCTATACCTTTTCATGCAAGGTATAGCCTTGTTTTTTTATCATTATTTAACGTGGTGGGTCATTTTTGTTCGGCTAAAATTCTATCAAGCCAAATCGAGGCAATACTAAGAGCCTCATAAAGACCTGTTTTCTCAGTCTTTTTAGCAACTCGTTCACGGGGACGCAAATCGGGATCGGTAGCTAGTATTTGCACAGATACCTTGTCGGCCACCTGCATACCGCGATCCTCCTTTGTGCTTGTAATGCTCAGTAGCGCCACATGAGATTGTGACATATCCCCAAGATATATCTGGGGGCCACTGCGCAACAAAGGCCGACCTTGATAGGTCAAAATCTTAGCCTTTTTTGGTTTCTTGCTATCAGGCATGGTATAATCTCCTTCCATAATCGCACAAAGGCGGTAGGTGTTTATTCATCCAAATATGACTTCACCAAAATCCGCAACAACTCATCCCTGTCTACCTTGCGAATAAGACTGCGGGCATTGTTGTGTGTGGTGATGTATGTGGGGTCTTCGGACAGGATATATCCCACAAGCTGATTGATGGGATTATAGCCCTTCTGGCGCATAGCATCGTAAACCGTTGTCAGCAGTTCACGCACTTCTTTTTCTTTATCCTCCTCAATCGAAAAGGATATGGTTGGTTCATGCACAAAAAATCCCCCCAATACTCAAACATAAATAACCTGCGGTTATTTGGCTAATGGTGAATGACTAATGGCTATAGTATAAAAGTCAGTTTTGCGTAACAAAACCCCATCGTCTTGCATATTTAGTCGTTAGTCATTAGCCGATTTAGTATATCATACCAAATTATTTGATAATTTACAATAAAATCCTCAAGAAAATTGTTTTAAGCTCTCAGTGTAGCACCAACTTCGGCCAAAGATTTCAGCACCTTGCCCACCACGCCGTCAACTTCCTCAACTGTCAAGGTGCGGTCGGTAGCTCGCAAAGTGAGATTATATGCCACGCTCTTTTTGCCTGCCTCAATCTGTTCACCGCTGTACACATCAAAAAGTTCAAGCTTTTCAAGCAGTTTACCCGCCGCAGATGTGATAGCCTTCCCAAGTGTTGCCACAGGCATATCAACACCACAAATGATCGCCAAATCTCGAGTTGTAGCGGGGTATTTGGGCAGTGGGGTGTACTGTTTCTCGGAATTTTGCAGTTCAAAGAGCATATCAGCATTCAGGCGGGCGGCACAAGCTCCTGTGGCAATGCCGTAGGTTTCGCATACGGCAGGGTGTACCTCTCCAATAGTGCCTATCACCTGCTCGCCGCACACAATCTCGGCACAACGCCCGGGGTGGAAAGTGGGGTGGTCGCTCTTGGCACGAAACTCAAATCCACTCACATCCAAACGCTCAAGCAGTAGCTCGGCGACACCCTTAATCGTAAAGTAGTCCACCGCCCCGCCGTACATGCCCATCATAACATGGGGCACTTCAAGAGGAAGGTCGTTTTTTCTGGGGGTGTACTCGGTGGCGATCTCATAAAAAGCCGCCGATAGGTTGCGGTTGTTGTAGTTGTGGGATAGCACCTCAAGCATAGAGGGCAGTGCCGTGGTGCGCATCACGCTTGTATCCTCACCCAGTGGGTTTGTGATAACCACCGACTCACGCATGGGGCAATCGACAGACAGGCCTATCTTGTCATAGTATTTGGGGCTGACAAAAGAATATGTGCATACCTCGTACAGTCCTGCCGAAAGCAGTGTCTCATTTATCGCGCGGTCGAACTGTTGACGTGGGGTAAGACCTCCCTCGGCCAGACCCTGCAGTGCCGTGGTGGGGATGCGGTTGTATCCGTATATGCGGGCTACTTCCTCGGCCACATCGGCCTTTTCCTTTATATCACTCCTAAAAGATGGCACGATAATATCATTGCCGTCAAGCACAAAGCCCAAACGCTGCAGATAATCCACCATCTCCTCGGCGGGGATGCAAATGCCTAAAAATTCATTGATCCAGTCGGGGGTAAATGGCACACGCACAGGCTCGGTGGCACTGTTATCAATATCTATAGCCCCCCGCAATACCGTACCCGCACCTAACTGCTCCACAAGTTCACAGGCGCGGTCAACGGCCTCCATACAAATCTTGGCATCCAGGCCCTTTTCAAAGCGACCCGAACTCTCGGTACGCAGTCCGAGCTTTTTGGCGGTAAGTCTCACCGAGCTACCCAAGAAGTTTGCCGACTCGAACACAATCATGGTGGTGTCATCGGCTATACCCGAGTACTCCCCACCCATGACCCCCGCCACAGCAGAGGGTTTTTCGGCGTCACATATGGCCAACATCTCGGGTGAGAGGCCATGCACAGTACCGTCGAGGGTGGTTATGCTCTCGCCCTCGGTGGCGTTTCTCACCACGATTTTGCCACCCGATACAAACTTGTGATCAAAGGCATGCATGGGCTGGCCATATTCAAGCATGACGTAGTTTGTGATATCCACGATATTGTTTATGGGACGCACACCCGAAGCACGCAGGCGCTCTCTCATCCATCTGGGGGAGGGCGCTATCTTTACATCACTGACCATGCGGGCTATATATCGTGGGCAAAGTGTTGGGTTTTGCACCTCGACCGAGAGGTGTTTTGATATATCCTCGCCCTCTGCCGAAACTTTTGGTGTGGGCAGTTCGAGTTCTGTGCCGAATGTGGCGGCAGTTTCACGTGCAAGCCCCCTCACCGCTAAGCAGTCGGGGCGGTTGGAGGTTATTTCAAACTCGACACAGACATCGTCAAGCCCTATGGCCGACTGTATATCCTGTCCAATCTCACAATGTTCTTGCAGCAAAAATATACCGTTTTCATCGGCGTAGGGGAAATCGCCGAGAGTAAGTCCCAGCTCCCCAATCGAGCAGAGCATACCCTGGCTTTCGACACCACGCAGTTTGCCTTTTGTGATCTTCTTGCCCCCCACAAGGGAGGATTTGTGCAGTGCCACGGGAACGAGTGCATCCACGACGACATTGTCGGCACCTGTGACAATCTGCACCGTCTCGCCACTGCCCACGTCTATTTGACACACCACAAGGTGGTCGGAGTCGGGGTGATCGCTCATGCTAAGCACCTTGCCCACCACAACATTACTTATTTCCTCGCCCTCTTTTTCGTAGCCCTCGACCTTTGAACCGGACATGGTCAGCGCCTCGGAGTAGTCTCTAAGGGAGAGTTTTGGGTCAACCTTTGTAAAATCGGACAGCCATTTCATAGATAATTTCATATTGTGACACCTCCCTTAAAATTGATCGAGGAACCGCAGGTCGTTTTCATAAAACAACCGCAGGTCATCGATGTTGTAGCGACGCATAACCACACGCTCAAGGCCAAGTCCAAATGCAAAACCGCTGTACTCCTCGGGGTCTATGCCACATCCCCGCAGCACCTCGGGATGCACCATGCCACAGCCCAAAATCTCGATCCAGCCCTCACCCTTACACAGGCGACAGCCCTTGCCCTGACAGCTAAAGCACATGATGTCCACCTCGGCTGAGGGTTCGGTGAAGGGGAAGTGGTGGGGTCTAAAGCGCACCACCGCCTCGGGGCCGTACAGCTTTTTCACAAATATCTCAAGTGTGCCCTTGAGGTCGGCCATTGTGACCCCTCTATCGACCACAAGTCCCTCGACCTGATGAAACAGGGGGGAGTGGGTGGCATCCACAGCATCCGAACGGTAAACCCTACCGGGGCTTATGATGCGTATGGGGGGCTTTTTCTGTTCCATAACACGCACCTGCACAGGTGAGGTTTGGGTGCGCAAAAGCATGTTTTCTGTGATATAAAATGTATCTTGGGTGTCACGGGCGGGGTGATCCTTGGGTATTCCCAGCATCTCGAAGTTGTAGCGATCCCATTCGACCTCAGGCCCCGACACCACATCGAACCCCATGCCCAGAAATATCTCCTTTAGCTCGTCCAGCACAACCGACAGCGGGTGCTTTTTGCCCACAGCCACCGGCTTGCCGGGCATGGTGACGTCTATGCGCTCACTTTCAAGTTTTTTGCTCAGTGCGGCCGATTTTAGCTCGGCCATGCGACTTTCTAACTTCTGTTCAATCTCACTGCGAATTTCATTGGCAAGTTGGCCGATTATGGGGCGCTCCTCGGCCGATAGGCCACCCATCTGCTTAAGGATGGCGGTCAGCTCTCCTTTTTTGCCCAAAAGGCTTACCCGCAGACTGTCAAGCTCGGCTAAATCGACAGCCGCCGCCAACTTTTGGGTGGCGCTGTCACGTATGGACTGCAATGCTTGTTTCATACTTATTCCGATCCTTTCTCGCTCTTTATTTTACGGTGGTAATAGTGCTTTGTGGGTAACAAAAAAAGCCTTTCGTCCCAACCTGGGACGAAAGGCCAAAATATCCTTCCGCGGTACCACCCACATTTTTGCCATAGGCAAACGCTCCTGCGGCCTGTAACGGTGCCGTCACCGTTGCCACCTACACACCCCAAAAGGGCTTCAGCGACACCGCTCCCAAGGGAACTTCGCACGCCCGCCCCTACGGCACTTCCAGCCTTGGCACCGCTCTCTGCAAAGGGCAAAACGTACTACTCGCTTGTTCACAGCGTTTGGGTGATATCATATCATAAGACGCATAAAAAGGCAAGTAAAACACATAATTATGACCATTCATTTCTTTGACAGGAACAAAACAGCTATAGAAAATGGTCATAATTCGCCATGTTTTTCGGTTGTCATGAAGTGACGAGAAAAACGGCTTCTAAAATAGTAATAGTTTGAATTTATTTTCAAACTATTTTCTCCTACCCCTCCGGTTGTCCCGACATATGCCCAAGCTCCTGCAAAAGTTTGCTCC
>CAYJGR010000047.1:0-2242 GCA_964370005.1 uncultured Oscillospiraceae bacterium | reverse complement strand
TCCTACCCCTCCGGTTGTCCCGACATATGCCCAAGCTCCTGCAAAAGTTTGCTCCATCTGTTGTTGCCGAGTATTTGTTGATTATTGGTTATTGCATTTTGTATATGACTGCGCAAAGCCGTTTGAGTTTTCTCCAAATCCCCCGATATAAGCCCCTCGACTATCTCGCCATGCTCGGTCTTGGTTTGCTCGTGGCGGTAGGGGGTGAGCAGTGAAATCCATCGAAGGCGGGCGGTTTGGGTGTGTAGCTTTAAGCAAATATCTATAAGGCGGGAGTTGCGGGAGAGGCGCACAAGTGTCTCATGGAATGTATTATCGCTCTCAAAACTGTTCTCGAAGTTGCCGGCCAGTATGTCGTTCTCCAAAAGGCAATGAATTTCCAACAGCTCGTCGGTTTCCTCGGGGGTGAGCCCCCCACGGGCGTGGATTATCTCGGCGCTCATAATCTCTATAGCTTGGCGCACATGATAAATTTCAACGATATCCTGTGGGGTGATGGGTTTTACAATCACCTTGGTGCTGGTGCGTTCGAGCACGCCGTAATCAATCAGGCGCAACATGGCCTCACGAATGGGGGTTCGGCTCATATCAAGCTCACGGGAAAGCTCCAAATCCGACACCACATCCCCCGACGCCAAGGCGCAACTATGAATTTTTTCGACAATAGCATCATAAGCCACTGTGACAGCATTACCACGACTTCTTGCCATATCAAGGATCACCCCTTTTATTGTACTAAATATCGATTACAACGTCATTATAATACAAAGCAAATTAAAATACAAGACCCAATGAAAATTGTATACTAATCCTCTTCAAACGGCATTAAACAAGGCTTTTTTAATATTTGTGGCAATATGCTAAAAATACACCCCCTAAATATATGCAATTTATTGTATACAAATATCTTGCGCAGGTGAGCAAAAAAGGTTATAATTACGATGGAACAATTGTACATCCAAAAGTAATGATTGTAAACGAAAAGGAGCTACCAAATTATGGCTAAAAAAATTGTGACATTTGGCGAAGTTATGCTCAGACTCTCCCCCAAGGGCTACTACCGCTTTGTACAGACCGATGAAATGGGTGCTATTTACGGCGGTGCCGAGGCCAGTGTGGCCATTTCGCTTGCAAACTATGGCTTTGATGCCAAGTTTGTGACCAAACTGCCCAAGCACGAAATAGGACAGGCTGCTATCAATGCTGTGAGAAGATACGGTGTCGACACCTCGGCCATCGTACGTGGTGGCGACCGTGTGGGCATTTACTACCTTGAGCGTGGTGCCTCTCAGCGTCCCTCCAAGGTGATTTATGACCGTGCCGGTTCGGCTTTTGCCCTCTCGGAAGACGGCGAATACAACTGGAAAGAAATATTCCAGGGTGTGGAGTGGTTCCACTTCACAGGCATAACCCCTGCACTTAGCCCCGATCTTTCGGCACTGTGCATTGCAGCCTGTAAAGAGGCCAAGGCGGCCGGCGCCACCATCTCTTGTGACCTCAACTACCGCAACAAGCTTTGGAGTAAAGAGCGTGCACGTGAAGTCATGAGCGAAATTTGCAAATATGTCGATGTCTGCATAGCCAATGAAGAGGATGCCGCCGATGTATTCGGTATCCATGCCGCCGACACCGACCTCATCACCGGCAAGGTCAACCACGATGGCTATAAAGATGTGGCCAAACAGCTCGCCGAACGTTTCAACTTCTCCAAGGTAGCTATCACCCTGCGCGAGTCGATCTCTGCCAGTGACAACAACTGGTCGGCCATGCTGTACGACGGCAAGGATTTTTGCTTTAGCAAAAAATATCAGATGCGCATTGTCGACCGTGTAGGCGGCGGCGATAGTTTCGGTGGCGGTCTTATCTGCGCCACCCTAAACGGCCTTGACTCCCAGTCGATTGTAGAGTTCGCCGTGGCGGCCTCCTGCCTCAAGCATTCCATTGAGGGCGATGCCAACATGGTAAGCTACGATGAAGTGATGAAACTGGCCGGTGGCGATGCCTCGGGTCGTGTACAACGCTAATTCTTTCCTCCTTTTGCAGTCGATCGGGGGGTCGATTGCATCGTGTTTATCCTATATAAATGCCTCGGACAGGTCGCAAAGCGTGACAAGTCCGAGGCGTTTAGCATTTAGAGATTAGATGTTAGGGGTGGGCACTGCACAGACGGCCGGCGGTTGGCCATACCCTCCGAAAGGAGGTGATGCTATGATCATTTTGCGTTTGACTTTATACATCGGTA
>CAYJGR010000046.1:9474-18977 GCA_964370005.1 uncultured Oscillospiraceae bacterium | reverse complement strand
TTTACTCGATTTTTTTCAAAAAATCGCAGGGGTTCGGGGACAGCGTCCCCGAGGTTTTGGGTCTTTTCTATCCTCTGTCCTCTATTTTCTATCCTCTATTTAAGCCAACTCATCATCTTGCGCAGTTCCTTGCCCACCTTTACGAGCAGATGCTCATTTTCTTTTTTACGGGTCATAAGGAAACGTGCCTGCCCGCCTGCACGGAACTCCTGAATGAACTCACTGGCAAAACGTCCGTCCTGAATCTCGGCCAATACGTTTTTCATCTCACGGCGAGTTTCATCGGTTATAATGCGTTTGCCCACACGGTAGTCACCATACTCGGCGGTGTTGGAAATCGAGTAGCGCATCATCTCATAACCACCGCTGTTTATAAGATCAATAATAAGTTTCATCTCATGGATACACTCAAAATATGCAAGCTCGGGCTCATAACCGGCCTCGACAAGGGTATCAAAACCGGCCTTCATCAGCTCGGCCACACCACCACAGATTACAGCCTGCTCACCGAACAAATCGGTTTCGGTCTCGTCACGGATGGTGGTTTCTATTATGCCTGCACGTCCTGCACCGATGCCGGCGGCGTAGGCCAGAGCGACATCCTTTGCCTTGCCGGTGGCGTCCTGATGTACGGCGATAAGGGAGGGCACACCTCTGCCCTCTTGGTACTGGGTACGCACGGTGTGACCGGGACCCTTGGGGGCAATCATGATTACATCCACATCGGCGGGGGGGGCAATCTGCTCGTAGTGCAGATTAAAGCCATGGGCAAAGGCCAGGGCGTTGCCCTCTTTGAGGTTGGGTTTTACCTGCTCACGGTAGATATCGGCGGCCAGCTCGTCGGGTACGAGCATCATAATAACATCGCCTGCGGCGGCGGCCTCGGCCACACCCATAACCTTTAGCCCTGCAGCGGTGGCCTCCTTGACTCTTGCCGAATCACTGCGCAGACCTACCACAACATTCACACCGCTGTCGTGCAGGTTGAGCGCATGGGCGTGGCCCTGGCTACCAAATCCCAAAATAGCAACGGTTTTCCCGTCGAGCAGTCCCAAATTACAGTCGGTATCATAGTACTTTTTAATCATGTTGACCTCTCCTATTAAAAAAATTCTTTTGAAATACTTATAATTGGGGAGTTAACCCCTTTTCATACCTGTAACACCTGTTCGACACATCTCAATGACCTTGTAGCCCTCGAGCATCTGCATAAAACCGTCTATCTTCTCGGGTGCACCGGTCATCTCAATTATCATGCTCTCCTTGGAGAGATCCACAATCTTGCCCCTGTAGATATCCACAATCTCCTTGAGCATCCCCCGCCCCGCGCTGTCACACTCAATTTTTATGAGCAATAGTTCACGGTAGAGGCTGTTCTCACGCTGTAGGGGAAATATTTCACGCACGATTTCAAGTTTCTCGGTTTGAGACATAATCTGATATAGACTCTGTTCTGTGCCCGAAAATACTATAGTGATGCGGGAGAGATTGGGGTCGTTTGTGGCCGACACGGTCAGCGAATCGATATTAAACCCACGTCGCCCAAACAGACTTACCACCCTGCTGAGTACATTGGCTTGGTTATCAACAAAAATACTTATAACTTCACGCCTTATCTCTTGGCTTTTATCCATGCATCTCACCCCTTAATCAATAATCATCTCTTTTACAGTACCACCGTTTGGTATCATGGGAAGTACCATTTCATCGTGTGCAATTTTACAATCAATCCAGACAGGCCCACTTGCATTGAGTGCTTGTTTCATCGCCTGTTCAAACTCCTGCGGTGTCGAGACACTAAACCCTATACCTCCAAACCCCTGGGCTATCTTTGCAAAGTTGGTTTTGCGCTCGGGGGTGGTGGCAAAGTGTCGGCCTTTACAGTACACATTCTGTAACTGATAAACCATACCCAAAGTGGTATTGTTCACGATAATCGTAATTATAGGCAGATTATGAGTGACTGCGGTGCAGGCCTCGGCTAAATTCATATGAAATGAGGCATCACCCGTAAAATGTACCACCCTATTTTCGGGACATCCAAGCTGGGCACCAATAGCCGCACCGTAGCCAAAACCCATAGTGCCAAGCCCGCCGCTTGTGATAAAACATTTTGTATTGTTATGTTTTAGATACTGCGCCGCCCACATCTGATGCTGTCCCACATCGGTGACATAGATAGTCTGGCGGTCTACAAGATCACATGTGCGCTCTATTATTTGCTGTGGATAAAGTTTGTCGTCGGTGGGCTTTATGCTCTTTTTATGGGTCTGCCACTCTGATACAGTCTCAATCCACTCGCTGCGCTCACGCTTATCAACAAGTGGCAACAACTGCTCTAAAAAGTCCTTTACATCCCCCACAATGCTTTTATCTATGAGAATATTTTTATTGATCTCGCTGCGGTCAATATCGACCTGCACAATGGTTGCATCTTTTGCAAATTTATTCATATTCAGTGCCACACGGTCACTAAAACGTGTACCGAGTGCTAAAACCAAATCGGCCTTGTCCACCGCACGATTTGAGGCCACACTTCCATGCATACCAATAAGCCCTAAATTTTTGGGATCATCATAGCTTATAACCCCTGCGGCCATAAGGGTATAAGTGCCGGGAATATCCCCCTTTTGCAGTAGCTCGGTCAGCTCCGGTCCCGCACCCGACACCGCAACCCCACCGCCAAAATAGGCCACGGGACGTTTTGCCTTGTTGATAAGCTCGGCCACTTCGGCCACCTGCTCGGATGTGGCCTTGGGTAGGGGTAGTTTCTCTATTGGGGGCATGGGCTCAAACTGGGCCATAGCGGCGGTGACGTCCTTTGTTATATCGACAAGCACAGGCCCTTTGCGACCGCTTGCCGCTATGCGAAAAGCCCCACGCAGTGCGTCGGCTAAGTCCTCGATTTTATTGACAAAGTAGTTGTGTTTTGTGATGGGCATGGTTATGCCGGTTATATGCACCTCTTGGAAGGCATCACTGCCGATGAGTGCACTTGGCACATTGCAGGTTATAGCTACCATGGGGATGCTGTCCAAAAAGGCGGTGGCAAGACCTGTGACAAGATTTGTAGCGCCTGGACCACTTGTGGCTAATACCACGCCTGTGCGCCCTGTAGCTCTGGCGTAACCGTCGGCGGCATGGGCGGCATGTTGTTCGTGGGAGGTCAAAATATGCTTTATTTTGCCGTCACTGTTGTACAGTTCATCATAGACATTGAGATTTGCACCCCCGGGGTATCCAAAAACGACATCGACACCCTGTTCTGTAAGTATATTTAAAACCATCTTGGCACCATTTATCTTCATATCTGCACTCCCTCTCTGACTATTTGTCGGGATTCGAGTGCGTTATGCCCACAAATCCGTTTTTACTGCAAAACACTTGCTAATAATTATACATCATATCGACAGGTAAAGTCAATTTTTTTCAGATAAATTAACTCACCCATTTGGGAGTAAGTGCCTATTTATCGAGCGTTATTACCCCATCTGCAATGTTTTGGCAAAACAACTTGTCGTGCTCGACAAATAATAAGGTTATGTCACACGCTTTTAGCAGATTTTCAATTTGTATTCTTGATAAAACATCGACAAAATTCAGAGGTTCGTCCCAAATATAGAGATGTGCCTTTTGTGACAGTGACTTTGCAATGAGCACCTTTTTCTTTTGACCGGCGCTGTAGGTTTTTATATCTTTCTCAAAACTCTCCCGTGAAAAATCAAGTTTTCGCAAAATCGCCCGAAATAAAGTGACATCAAGCTGATGTTTTTCCTCAAAGTCGGTAAGTCTCCCCTCTAAATATAAGGTGTCCTGTGAAATATAGGATATCACAAGGCCTTTTGCTCTGAAAAAGTCACCTGTGTATGCTATATCCTCGCCTAAAATCAATTTAAGCAGACTCGATTTCCCACTGCCGTTTTTGCCCACTATATTTATTTTTTGCCCCTGATGGATTTCAAAACAAAGGCCACTTAACACCTCATGTGTGTCGTAAGAGATGGCAATATCTGTCCCCTGTATAAGTCGCTTTGAATGAAATGTCAGTGGGGTTATTTTTAAGCTGTCAGCTGTGTCAACATTTTTCAGCAGTGTTTCTTTTTGTACAAGTTGGCTCTCTACTCGCCTTTCTATGGTTTTTGAGCGCTTCATCATCTTTGCGGCTTGGTGGCCTATGTAACCTCGGTCGGGGCGCAGTCCCGAGTTTTTGGTGCTGTATTTTGTTTTCTCCACCTTATCCGACCACACCGATTTTTCTTTTGCAGTCTGTGACAGTCGCTTAATTTCCCTTTTCAGCTTTTCATTTTGGTTTTGCTCAAAATTATCCTGTCGCTGTTTGTTCTCATGCCAAGTCGAGAAGTTACCCGATATGATTTCTATATCCTGTTTGTTTATCGACATGATATGATCAACACAGTTATCAAGAAAATATCTGTCGTGCGACACCAAAACAAACCCCTGTTTGCCCTTTAGGTAGTCGGCCAGTAGTTCTCGACCATGGGCATCCAGGTGGTTTGTAGGTTCATAGATAAGTAAAAAATTATTTTCTTTTATAAACATCGAGGCCAATAGCACCTTTGTTTTCTCACCCTCCGACAAGGTGTTAAACGGCCGAAAAAGTATATCCTCCTCTACCCCCAGCAGAGACAGTTCCCGATATATCCGCCAATCATCCCCAACGATATCTATCACATTTTCATGCTCGTCGCTCACCTCATAGGGGAAATATGCAAAGTCTGTATTGCCCGATATATGCCCACTGAAACTATACTCCCCCATCATGAGCCTTAAAAGGGTGGTTTTACCCTTGCCATTTCGCCCTATAAGCCCCAACTTCCATGAGGTATCAATATTAAAACTCGCATTTTCAAATACATTTTCAAAACTTCCGTCATAGGCAAAAGTGAGATTTGATACATTTATATTTGACATAATTATGACCATTCCTTTCAGCTAAAGGCATAAAACAACCATAAAAATGGTCATAAATGCGCCATGTTTTTCGGTTGTCACAAAGTAACGAGAAAAACGGCTTCGAAAAATGAAGTTTGAAATTTATTTTCAAACTCTATACCTCAATGGGTTGTCATCTCTTTACATCGAGCGGGAAAAACCCACTGCCTAAAATCTCACTGGCCTCGGTGGCGATGAGAAACGCGGCGGGATCTATTTCATATACAATTGATTTTATGCGGTAATATTGGTGGTTGCGCATGGCACAGAGTAGCACCTTTCGGGAGGTTCCGCTGTATGCGCCCTCCCCCTCTAAAAATGTTACCCCTCGCCCCACACGATCAATAATAGCCTCGGCAAGCTCGGTGTGTTTATCGGACATTATCATGAGCATCCTGCCCGAATCGAGGCCATACAGCACACTGTCCACAACCTGTGCAGAGGTGTATATGGCTATCATGCCATAGAGCAGGGTTTCTATGTTTTGAAATACCACTGCCGCCAATACAAGTACTACCAAATCGATTATAAACAAAAGTCGCCCCACTGCCATATGTGGCCAGCGAAGCTGAAAAAGTCGAATAGCAATATCGGTGCCACCTGTAGTGGAACCCCGCATAAACACAAGGGCAAGCCCCGCACCCATGCACACCCCGCCAAACAGCGCCGCCAAAACCTCATTACCGCGGTATACGGGCGCAAAAGGCATGACAAAATCCAAAATAAAGCTGAGAATTGCTACCGTTTTAAATGTGCGCAGGGTAAAGTTTTTTCCCAAGAATCGAAAAGCTAAAAAAAGCAGGGGTAAATTCAGCGCCATGGAGGCGGTACCTATAGGCACTTCCCATAGGTGATTTGCCAAGGTCGAAAGTCCCGACACCCCTCCCGGGGCTATATCGTTGGGTGCCGTGAAGCAGTAGATTCCCACCGAAAATATAATAGTACCAATGATTTCATATATGGTGTCCACCGCTATTTTTTTTGCACTTAGCCCGCCTTGTTTCACCGTTTACTCCCCCTTCTCGGTCGCCTCTCGGTCACAAATGAGTGTAAAAAGTTCCTCTATGCGTTCGCTTTGACCCTGTAGGTGCAAAAGTCCAAACAAGGTCTCCACCCCTGTGGCCTTGCGGTAATGCTGTGGGTCGGCGTTCTTTGGGGGGCTTGCCGTATTGGCATTTCTCCCCCGCTTGAGCACTGCAAGCTCTTTGTCGGTGAGGTGAGGCTCCAATATGTGATAGGCTTGTGCCTGCGCCGAGGCTCGCACCTGCTCTACCGCCGCATTGTGTAGCCTGCCCACAGGGCGATCTCCCCCCGCCACAAGTCGTTCCCTCACCAGCAGTTCATACACAACGTCTCCCACAAAGGCAAGGGTAGAGGGGCTCAGCAGATGGGGCGGGGTGGTTTTATTCTCTGCTGTGCTCATCCCTCAAATGCCTCCCCATACTCCACCACGCCCTCGGCCTTGGGGCTATCACCCTGCAAGTCTATGGCCATAAAGTTCTGTGTTGGCACTTCAAACGGTGCTTTTATTCCAAATTCCGATGCGGAGATGTAACCGAATTTCGGGTAATACTCCTCACTGCCCAGTACTACCGAATAGTGATATCCCATGTCCTTTGCGATTTGGTGACCACTTAGTATGAGTGCACCGCCTATGCCCTGCTTTTGGTGGGTGTCGGCTACCGCAAGCGGCGCCAGTGCAAGCTCAGTATGCTCGCCGATTTTAATCTCGGTAAACATAATATACCCCAAAATAACCCCATCTTTCTCGGCTACAAGGGCAAGCTCTGGCACATATGCTGCCGATTTGCGCAGACGCAACACCAAATCCTGCTCGTCACCGTCGGCATGCTCGGCCGTGGCAAATGAGGATTTTATCATCGAGTATATACTATCAAAATCTTTTGCGGTTTCTTGTCTAATATACATATTTACCACCTCATATCACATAAATCATTGCGTTTTTATCAGCGGACGTAGTCGAACTCAAATCCGAGGATATCTACCGTGTCGCCCTCGTTTATGCCCATCTTTTCCAGACGATTAAATACACCGCTCTCTTTGAGCACACGTTGCATATACTGCAGCGACTCGTAATCGTCGGGATCAACCATGCCAAGGGTCTGCGAGAGCCAGTCGGCGCTCACCACATAGACCCCATCGTCATCCAGCTTAATCTCAAATTCGCTCCACTTCATGCGAGCGGTCTTGGGTATGCTGGCGGTGGTCTGCTGGGTCTCGTAACGCTTTATTGGTGGGAGGGTGGTCAGCTGCTCGGCCACTTCATTGACAAGCTCCTTTGTACCGCTGTGGGTAACAGCCGATATCTCAAAGAACTTGTAGCCCTTCTCCTCAATATACCCCCTAAATTCGGCCAACGCCTCGGGGCTTGCAATGTCTGACTTATTTGCCGCCACAATCTGTGGGCGGTCGGCAAGCTCAGGGCTAAAGTTGCGAAGTTCATAATTTATCTTCTCAAAATCTTCCCTCGGGTCACGTCCCTCACACCCCGATACATCCACCACATGTACAATCAAGCGGCAACGGTCAACATGGCGCAAAAACTCATGCCCAAGCCCTACACCCTCGCTTGCACCCTCGATAAGCCCCGGTATATCAGCCATAACAAAACTCTGCTCGGGACCTATACGCACCACCCCAAGCACTGGGCTGAGTGTGGTGAAGTGGTAGTTTGCAATCTTGGGCTTTGCCCCACTCACCACCGATATTAGGGTAGATTTGCCCACATTGGGAAATCCCACAAGCCCCACATCGGCCAGCAGTTTTAGCTCAAGTTCAAGCTCAAGGCTTTGCCCCGGCAGACCCGGCTTTGCAAAGTTGGGGATTTGACGGGTGGCACTGGCAAAATGGGTGTTACCCCATCCCCCGCGTCCGCCTTTGGCCATAACCACCGGTTTTTCGTCGGATAAATCGGCCATAACAAGCCCTGTGGCTACATCACGCACCACTGTACCTATTGGCACCTTGATGGTCAAATGCTCGCCCGAACGGCCTGTACACTTCTTTGTACCGCCCGACACACCGTCCTCGGCCTTGTATTTGCGCTTAAACTTAAAGTCGAGCAGGGTGGATAGGTGTTCATCGGCTATGAGTATGACATCGCCACCTCGTCCGCCGTCGCCACCGTCGGGGCCACCCGCCGCCACATACTTCTCGCGATGAAATGAGACCGCACCATTGCCCCCATTGCCCGCACTTATACTTATTCTAACCTTATCTACAAACATGACTTCCTCCATGATACTATAGGGTATCTCTAAAAAGAAAATCCCGAGGAAACCCCGGGATTCTCTGCGACTGCAAGTATTGTTAGTTGGCGGGGTATACCGATACCCTTTTGCGATCCTTGCCTACACGCTCAAACTTAACCTTACCGGTTACCAGAGCAAACAGGGTGTAGTCAGAACCTACGCCTACATTCTCGCCGGGATGTATGTGAGTACCTCTCTGACGAACCAGAATGTTGCCGGCCAGTACTGCTTGACCGTCTGCACGCTTAACGCCAAGTCGTTTGGACTCGGAATCTCTACCATTTTTAGTGGAGCCTACGCCTTTCTTATGTGCCATGTGTCATTACACCTCTGCTTTCTCAGTTGGTTTCTTCTGTGGCCTTCTTGGCCGCAGGCTTTTTAGCTGCGGGCTTTTTTGCCGCAGGCTTTTTCTCGGCTGTTGCCGCTGTGGTTTTCTTTGCTGCCGGCTTTTTCTCGGCTGCCGCTGTGGTCTTCTTTGCGGCGGGCTTCTTCTCGGCTGTGGCGGTGGCGGTCTTCTTTGCTGCAGGCTTCTTCTCGGCTACTGCCTCAGTAGAAGTCGCATCTGCATCTGCCTTGCCTGCCTTCTCCAAAATACCGGTAATCTCAACCTTTGTATAAGGCTGACGATGACCCAAAGCACGCTTAGAACCCTTCTTAGGCTTATAGGTGAAGATATTAAGCTTCTTACCCTTGCCGTTCTTGAGCACCTTAGCGGTGACGGTAGCACCCTTTACGGTGGGTGTGCCAAACTTCTGGGTCTTGTCCTTACCAAGCATCAAAACCTGGTCAAAAACAACTTCTGTGTCGATCTCTGCGTCAAGCTTCTCAATAAACAGAACATCGCCCTGATTTACTTGATACTGCTTGCCGCCTGTCATAATAACTGCGTACATTCAGATTTCCTCATTCCTATTAAGACTCGCTGCATCCCTATAGGTGCCACCCACAAATGGGCAGACTTATACCCGGATCATGCGGCTTTAAGTATTTTATCATATGCGGGGATGGGTGTCAAGGGTTTTATATTCGGAATTTCACAGCCCGTATGTGCCTATCGGCACATACTTCAATTGGACAAATATTATATAATGTAATTTGCAAGTAATATCAAATTAGGAGGCATATCATGAACAGGATAATAAAAACAATTTTACTTTTATGCTTGTCGTTGTCACTCATGCTACTCTATGGGTGTGGCTCCGAGCCCGAGGCCGAGCAGTCCGAAACCCATCCGGCACAGGAATCATCTGCCCAGTCCGAGGATAGCGCCCCCGCAGA
>CAYJGR010000046.1:1261-9374 GCA_964370005.1 uncultured Oscillospiraceae bacterium | reverse complement strand
ACATCAGAGACCGGGGATACCCCCCAAAGCTCACAGGAGGAGTCCCAAGCATCCCCACCGCAATCCGAAGCCCAAACACCTCCACCACCCATTGCTGAACCTCTTGAAGTTACCTTTACAGATACGGCAGATGGGGTTGCGGTCACATTTTCCCGACTGCCAACCTCGGCCGCTGATTTAGAGGCATTGCCTGTCGAATATTTCCAAACCCCCGAATATGCTGCCGCCATGTATGTTGCCCTGATTTGCCATTATGAAGAAAATCCCGATGTTACATTTGAAATGTGGGAGTTTCTAAACGGCCCCGAGGAGGTTTCGAGTAACGACATGCAGTTTACACGTGATCGTTTGGAGGGCAAAATTTATAAGGTGCTTTCTTTCTTTAAGGGAGCAACCCCCGAAAATGACTACACCCCCTCCGAGCCTTTGACCACAGTTGTGATGGAAAACCCCTACACCTACGATGATGAGGGCTATGCAAGATTTTTGATGCAGTCGGGCGGAGCTGACAGCGAACGTTTTATCACAGTGCGCCAAAAACCGAGTACAGGCGAGTGGTTTTATTGGGACAACGCCTTGCTGGCCGATATCAGAGTGCCAAGCTCCCAAGATGAATGGAGCTAAACATTTAGCAAAAAACTTCTCCCTCCCGCATTGTTTGGCGGTGGGGAGAAGTTTTTTTGTGATTAAATATTTGTTTGATTATGCCACCTGTGTCCCTGCCATAGCGGCTTTATGGGCGGCACGCATTGCGGTAAACTGATTTGTAAGCACTGCGGCCAACAGCACAACACCTATAACCACCTGCTGATAAAATGCATCTATACTCATCATTTGCATACCGTTTGTGAGTATTGCGAGTAGGTATGTGCCTATAACAACGCCGACAATGCTACCCTCGCCACCCTTTATGTTAACACCGCCTAAAATACAGGCCGAGATGACGTTAAACTCCATGCCGGTGCCTATTTTGGGGTCGGCCGAGCCAAGACGTGCCACCTGCCAAATACCGGCAAGGGCCGCCATAACACTACAAAGAGCAAAGAACACAAAGCGCATCTTGCGCACATTGATGCCCGAGAAATAAGCGGCGTTTGAGTTTCCGCCTATAGCTATGGCGTACTTACCAATGAGTGTCTTTTTCTCAAGGAAAAGGAATATGAGCACGATTGCCAGCACTATAAACAAAGCCAGTGGGATTTGGTCTCCAAAAAACCTTACTTGGTTGAGTACCGTGACCGGCTTTACTTCGGGGTCACTTATCGGTATGGCCTGTACAAGGGTGAGGGCTAATCCCTCGGCGGCAAGCCAGGTGGCCATAGTGGCCATGATGGCGGGGATTTGCAGTTTTTCGGTAATAAATGTATTTACCCAGCCCACAGCTATACCCACAAACACAACGGCAAACACCGCAACCCATGCATTTAGCCCTGCAACACACAGTTTACCGTAGACAATAGCCGACAAAGCCATAACACCGGCCACTGAAAGGTCAATTGCACCACCGGCTATAACAAACATCATAGCACAGCCGATAATTACCTGGGGCACATTTTGACGCACAATATTCATGATATTGTACATGCTGAGAAAGCGATCGTTTTGTAGGGAGAAAAATACCACCAACAAAATCAGTATACCTAACAAAAGCAGGTTTGAACGTGTGGTACGAGCAAGTTTTTGTTTTAACATGTTATCTCCTCCCCCTTAAACCTTTACTTTGCTGCGGATTGTGTTATTAAGCACAATGGCCGCAACAAGCACAATACCCTTGACGATATTTTGAGTATAAATTACAAAGCCGAGCATATTCATTATGTTGGTGAGCACGCCCACAATCAGCGCACCTATAAGCATACCAAACACGGTGCCGCGACCGCCGTTTATATCGGTACCGCCCAAAACACAGGCTATAATACAATCGGTCTCAAATCCGGGGAGTATACCCGAGTCGGCCACCGAAAAACGTGCGGTTACCACAACCCCCGCAAATGCCGCCAACATACCCGAAAGGGCAAATATTGTTGATACTATTTTTACGGTATTTATACCCGAGAGTTTTGCGGTGGTTATATTAGCACCTATCGCATAGGTCTTGCCGGCAAATACCGTTTTATTTTGTATAAATAAGAATATGCCGAATATCGCAACTGCATATATAATAGAGAGCGGTATGCCAAATACATTTTCGCCTAAAAAGCCTATATTTCCGGGAAGTCCCGCAGATATTATCGCACCACCCGCACCTATAAGGGCGATACCGCCGCCTATATAACGAAATGCAAGCGAGATGATAAATGAAGGCAAATTTAGCCCCGAAATGATAAGCCCGCTGAGCAGTCCACACAAAAGACCGCACAATACAGCCAGTGCAGCGGCGGCGGCTACAGGTACGCCTGCCTTGGCGAATACGCCATACAGCACCCCGCCCATGGCACCAACACCTGCAATGGATAGATCAAGGTTGCCCGATATGAGCACAAGACAAACCGCCGACGAGGCTATGATAACACTTGAAGTGGATACAAGTATATTTGTTATATTGCTTGAGCTAAAGAATATGGTGGGTTCCAAAATAAATCCCACTATACATATTACTAAAAATATTCCAAATATCGTGATATTTTGCAGCCCGTCGGCCGTAAGTTTAAGTCTTTGGCCGGGGGTGTTATTTGTTGCTGTTATGGTGGACATGCTTAGTTACCTCCCGTTACAATGTGCATAATTTCCTGCGAATCAATATTGCTGTCATTGGGTATGATGGTTTTGAGCTGGCCATCATACAGAAGGCCTATGCGGTCACAAAGTCCCAATATTTCGGGAAGCTCGCTGGAAAATACGATAGCCGAACAGCCCTGTGCCACAAGCTGGCGTATTATGGCGTAAATCTCTTGCTTTGCTCCAACGTCAACACCACGTGTGGGCTCGTCGAGCAGTAGCACCTTGGGATGGGCATTGAGGCACTTGGATATTACCACCTTTTGCTGATTGCCACCCGAAAGATAGGCCACACTTTGGTTTTCATCACGACAAGCGGTACCGATTTTCTCGATATACTCCCGTGCCAATTTGCCCTGTGCGGAAGTGCTGAGTATGCCGTTGCTTGACACTGTGCTGTAATTCATCATAGCGGTGTTGACAGCGATGCTCAGTGAGGTGCACACACCTTGGGTGCGTCGTTCCTCGGGTACAAGTGCCACACCCAGCCCCAAGGCCTTGCGTGCGCCATTTATATCGGTCTTTTCACCCTCAAGTAAAACTTCCCCATCAAATTCATCCACACCGTAAAGTGCACGGGCAATTTCGGTTTTACCGGCACCTATAAGCCCATAAAATCCTAAAATCTCACCCTTGTTAAGCTCAAAACTCACATCACGCAACTTGCGATTTTTAAGTCCTTTTGCCTCTATGAGTTTTACCGAAGTATCCACATCATTTGGGCGATAATCTTCAACAATTACTTTACCTATCATCATTTGAATGAGGTCTTGACGGTCTTTTATCTCACTTCGGGGCTTTGTATCTATATGTTTGCCGTCACGAAGCACTGTGACATAATCGGCAAGTTCCATGATCTCTTCAAGGCGGTGACTGATGTAAATGATGGTGATACCCTGACTTTTAAGGTCGGCAATTATCTCAAACAGACGGCGTACTTCCTCCTCGGATAGGGCGGCGGTCGGCTCATCCATTATGATTATATCGCTGTCCATAGCCAGTGCCTTTGCCATCTCTACCACTTGACGTTTGGCCACACTCAAATCTTCTATGAGCTGATTTGGGGAGATGGAATTATCTATACGAGCAAGCACTTCAAAAGCTTTTTGGCTCGAACCCCTTTGCAGTATACCAAACTTTGTCTGTTCAAGGCCAAGACAGATATTTTCTTCCACCCGCAGTTGTTCCACTACATTGAGTTCTTGGAACAAACAACCTATGCCGGCTTTCATTGCCCCCCTTGTACTGGTGGGACTGAACGGTTTTCCGTTATATATAACCGCTCCCGAGGTTTTGGGGTGGGCACCTGTGAGAATTTTTATAAGGGTAGATTTACCGGCACCGTTTTCACCCACTAAACAGTGACAACTCCCCTTTTCAATATTAAAACTTACATCGTCAAGGGCTTTTACACCGGCAAAGGCCTTTGATATGTTCTTTATTTCCAAAATATTTTGGCTCATGACTTCCCTCCACTTTGGATTTATAAGCTGACACACCACACACAACACTGTTTGTGGCTGTATTACACGCCCGATATGATATCATACGGGCGATTGTTTACTATGTCGTCAGTAGTTTATATAGCAGTTTCACACATGTGGTCGGCGGGAGGGATACCCCCGCCGACCCGGTTTTTTACACCGACTTACTTTGCAATTTCAGCGGCCAAATCCAGAGGAGTCTCGGGATTGTACTGAACATTGAACCACTCCTGCAGGTTCTCGAGAGAATCCTTGTAGTAGTTGAAGTATACGTCGGGGGTGGTGCGCTCAACGTATGTATCGTTGTCCAATGTGCCGTTGATGAGTTCCATCATCATGTCAACCTGAGCAAATGCAAATGTCTGAGGCTGCATGCCCAGAGCGTACTTGAGCGACGAAGTGGGATCAGCAAGCTTGATAAGCTCGCCGGCCGATGCGTCGGTCGAAGCGATGATCTCGGTCAGAGGTACACCGTCCTCGGCAAGACCACGACCTGCAGCTTCATAAGCCGACAGAGCGCCAAGGCCGTTGGATACGTTATCGCCGTAAACTACGTTAACGTCGGGGTACTGGGTGATAGCGTCAGCAGTAACCTGCTGTGCTACTTCCAAAACACCGCCTGCATGTTCCCAATATGTTGCGCCTACAAGCTCTTCACCGGCCGAGTTCTGGAATACAGGTACTCCGTCTTCAGCTGTGGGCAGGTAGTCAACAACACTTGCAACACCCTTGATGAAGGGGCCGGAACGGTTGTCAAAGCAGAATGCGATATCGGTCCAAGATACAAGACCTACCTGTACAGGGATGTCGGGATAAAGCTCGATCCACTGCTTAGCCATATCAGCACCCATCTCCTGGGCCACAGCGGCCTCGTCGATCATAAGAGCGGGAACCTGCTTGCCGGTTGTGCCAACGTTGTAGGTCATGATGTTTACACCTGCGTTACGAGCCTCAGCGATGATTTCATTCACGCCGTCCTCGGTTACGGGGTGCAGGATGATGCCGTCAACACCCATGCCGATGAATGTCTCAACAGCGGCGATGGATTTGCTCAAATCCTGATCGGGGTCGATAACTTCGTAGGTTGCACCGTACTCCTCGGCTGCATACTTCTCAGCCCAGATAGCATCGTTGCCATGTACGTCATGCTTAAGAGTGATGGGTACCTTACCGATGTAAGCGCCCTCGGTGGATTCACCCTCTGCTGCTTCGCCTTCTGCGGCGGGTGCGTCGGTTGCGGGAGCCTCGGTCTCAGGTGTGCTGGCGCAAGCTGCAAACATTGCAACTGTTACCATCAGTGCCATAACCAGTGCTACCAATTTTGTGCTCTTGTTCATGTGTTTTCCTCCTTGATTTCTACTGACTCGATATTTATAAAACACCTTGCGGTGGTTTATACTTTGTTATTGCAGTGCCTGCCCTGCGCCCGAATTTTTTGTTTAGGGGGTGGTGGGTGCCCCACGGGCTGATGCCCGTGGGGTGGGCGGGCTGATGCCCGTGGGGTGCCCACCGCCGCATAAACGGAAAAGTCGGGTGCAAGGCACTACCTATGGCCTGCGGTTTATACATTTCCTATTGCAGTGCCGCATCTATACGATAGAGAAGCTGTTCAAGTTCCTCCACAGCTATATAAAACTGCGGCCTGCTCTCCCCTTCCATCAGCATTGCATAATTGGTTTCATCGTAGGGTAACAAATTAAGTGTTTTGGTACTGCCGTCGGTGTAGGTGGTGGTGAGTTGTGCCACTGGAGTTTGTTCATAACTCATATCGGGCTCATATCCGTCGGCTATCATAGAGGTGTATGCAAAAAACACCGATGTAAACTGTTCAGTATTTATGCTCTTTCCTCCACTGCTCACAATCTGTCCACCCTCGGTTTGCTCCACCTCAAACACCGTGGTAGCCCCCTCGCTTTGTATCTGTATAGCGGTAACTTCATCCACAGTTGTCTGTAGTGGTGCATAAAATATCAATCCATCCACCGTCAAAGACGAAAAATCGAGGTCGGCGGTATAAAGTAGGGCAATTTCATTGTCATCACCGGTGCGCACAAATGTGTAGGTATCATCCCTCGTGCCTATCTCTATGCGTTGGGTGTTTCCTGCCTCATCGGTAAACTCCATCCATTCAGTGGGGTTTTGCAGTCCCATTTCGGCGTAGTTATTCACACCGACCTCGGGAAATCCCGCCACAGTCCATCCGGTTACCGTACTTAAAAATTCATTTAGCTCTATATGTCTTGCAGCTACACCAAGCGGTTGGGTCATAACCCAGTCCTGTGAGCCGTTTTTTGCCACAGAGAACACCTGCTCGCCGTCTTTGTGATATGTGATGGTGTTTATGGTCGTATGGTCTATAGTAAATACTTCCTTGTCACGATAGGCCGATATACTCCCATCAAACTGTGCCACCGCCGCTGTGGTACTCACCATAATAGCGCCTGTGTCACCATCCTGTATGTACACTTCATTTTGACCGGCTGTCATGGCACCAACACCGAATATATACTTCTCGCCCTCGGTTGTTACACACTGCACCACTATGGCGGGTTCTTCAAGCCCATACTCCGGTCTGTTTTCCTCGAGTACCCTTGTGATTGTAAACTCCTGGAGTGCTGCTAAAATGAGATGCATTTTCTCGGCGTGGGCACGGTAGGCTTCACCCTCGGCCACCACGAGCCACTGCTCACTCTCGCCATCGGGCATAAATGAAAACTGCCCATAGCTGTTTGTTATGGCAACCTCGGCGATACTCTCGGTCTCCTCCATGGTAAAGAGCACACCGCTCAGGGTCACATCCTCGCTGTTATCCAGCCAAAACCACAACCCGCCCAGCAGTAGCACTATGACACCGAGCACTATAATTGTGCGGTATTCTCTCATCACTGGTTCCTCCGCAACATCCAAATGGCAAGTCCTGCACCAAAGGCGATGAGCGGCAATGCCACTACACATATAAATGCCAGTCGCCAGAAGTCATCACCTCGAATTACAAGGCTGTTACCCCCTATAACCTTTGCGGCTATGACATCGCTTTCACGACCTCCCGCAATCCAGTTGATGCTGTTCATAAAGAAGTCGTTGTTGCCTTGAAATTCTATATTGCCATCGGTTGCAAATGTGACATCCCCCACCAGCACCACACGAGATGCGGGGTTACCCCACTGCACGTTGCTTATGCTCACGGCGTAGGCCAAAGGCATAGGGCCTTCGAGGTCGTCGGGGGTTCTGTCCTCGGTCTCTATGGTCATATCGGCTCTCACCCATGAATCGGGTGAGGATACCAGTAGCATTTCATGGTCTATAGCATCGGGGTCATAATCGACTGTGCCTATACCCCTTGCCACAGGCAGTGCCACCTGCCTATTTTGTGCGCCGATTTGTTGTGTTATCTCGTGGGGGCCCATATCGGGTACGAGATAGAGATTGCTCACCGATAAATAATGCTCTCCACTCTCCTCCACCACATAGTTGTTTGTAATATCAAGCCCAAAGCTGTTGCACAGGGCATTGAGATTGTCCATAGGCACTGTATTACTGCCCACCACAGGCTCAATCATAATCATCAGTCCGCCACCCGACTGCAAATATTCGGTGAGCTTATTAAGCTCATTATCCGAGATATCTTCGATGGGGTTTGCTATGACAATGACCGAGGCCTCGTCGGGAATTGTGCCGGTCTGTTGCAGGTTGAGGGTGCGCGGTTCATACATGGCAAGACCGAGATTTCTCACGGCGGTGGTCATAGCGGCATCCAAACTGGTCTCGTTATGCCCCTCTAAGAAGTAGAGCACCGGCACCTCGGTCGCACTCACAAAACGTATTGCCCCTGTAATCTGCTGTTCCCCGCTGAATACATTCTCTCCCTCGGACGAAACCGTGAACAGCGAGGCATTATCTATAAGGCGGTA
>CAYJGR010000046.1:0-1161 GCA_964370005.1 uncultured Oscillospiraceae bacterium | reverse complement strand
TTATTATCACAAACTTTCGTCTGTTTTGTTTTAGTATTACATGAGTATTGTCCATGTGGTTCTCCTAAAGTATCCAAAATTCGTGAGCATATCACCACAGGCGGCGACGCTCCATATTCTTGACCGTAAAAAACAGTGAGATCACCACAAAGGCCAAGTAATAACACACAGGCCCCGGTCTAAATACCCCTCGGGCAAATTCGTCGTAACGCACTGTGATTGCCAAAGCATTCATGACATCGGTGAGCACCGGCACGACCACCGAGCGACCAAGGGACTCAAACATCACCAGCACAAACAGTATGCCAAACGAGGCTATGGCGGCGGTCACCTGATTGTCGGCCAGTGATGAGGCAAATGTACACACGGCAATCATAGCCATACCCAGCAAAAAGTACCCGATATATGAGGCGAGTACCGCCCCGATATTTGGATAACCGAAATTCAGCAGTATACCGACATACACCGAGGTTATGAGAAGTCCTACTAACAGCACCACCACGGCTGAGAAGTACTTACCAAGCACTATATCGATAAGAGATAGGCGTGAGTTTATGAGCAAATTTTCAGTACCTGCACGGCGCTCTTCGGCAAAAAGACGCATAGTGAGCACGGGGAATACCATAAATGACATGTTGCAAAGTAGCGAGAACATCCCTGCCATATCACCACTTAGTCCCACAAGGTTGTTAAGGGTAAACGAAATGCCCGATAGCACCAAAAATATACCTAAAAACACAAAACCAAAGGGAGTGGAAAAGTAAAGTCCCACCTCTTTTTTAAGCACATGTATCATATCTCCACCTCCTGTGGGGTCACATTTTCGGAGGTGAGGGTAAGAAATACCTCCTCAAGTGAGGAACTACCACTGCGCATCTCAAGTAGAGGCATATCCTCCCCCGCACACATGTAGAACAGCGAACGTGAGGGGTCGGCCTCCTGTCCCGCCTGTATTTCAATGCGTACACTTCCCTGCTCTTGCGATAGGACTTTTACGCTGTCAACCTCATCAAGCTTACTTACAAGCTCTATTATGCGTGAGGCCTCACCGGCAATTTTAGCCTGCCACGTGTCGCTACCTATATTGTTTCGCAGTCCCTGTACGGTATCGACCGTCACAAGTTTGCCTCGATTTATAATAATTATCTTTTCACATGTGGC
>CAYJGR010000045.1:0-19286 GCA_964370005.1 uncultured Oscillospiraceae bacterium | reverse complement strand
AGCCCTGCCCCCGCCGTAGAAGTGCCTATGAATAGAAAAGCAACATAAAACTCCGCCCACCTGCGTTTTTTGCAGGTGGGCGTTTAAAGTTTTACTCGATTTTTTTCAAAAAATCGCAGGGGTTCGGGGACAGCGTCCCCGAGGTCTTACGCCTCGCCCATGGCTTGCCGTGCCTGCTCGACCATCATATCCTTGATCTTCATCAGACGGGCAAGGTTGCTTCGCTCATTCTCGTCAAGCTTCATGGTGATGTACTTTATGGTCTCTTGAAGTGACGGAATTTGCACATGTTCAAGGGCGTTAACCCTACGTCGGGTCTTCTCGATTTCTTCGGCCAGCAGTTGGGCGCTCTTTTCCATCTGAGCAAGCTCCAACAGATAGGGTAGCACCTCTTTGAGTGCCGCCACCGAGGCATCAAGCTCGCCCGAGGTGTCCACAAAGCCGTAGGAATATATATCCTCGGTATCGCCGGTGCCAAAAGAGAATATCGGCACATTTACACTCATGACGTTCTGGGTGCCCACATCAAGCTCGATGTGCTGTTTGGGTAGCATAAGAGCCTCCTCAAGTGAGGCAGGGCTCATGACGGCACTGGCAATCACAAAGCCGTCATATACCCCCATGATTTTGGCCTCGACTTCCTCACGCAGTTCCTTGTTCTTGCGCACAAGCTCTAAGAACTTTTTCATGAGGTCATCACGCTTATCTTTAAGCAGTTTATGACCACGCATAGCGGTTTTCAGCCTCTGTTTAAGGCGTGAAAGCTCCATACGGGTGGGATTTACACGCATCAATGCCATGTGTTCTCCCCCTTACTCTGCATCTTTGGGCCAGTATTGCTCGATAAACTCGCTCTTGATGCGCTTTAGCTCGGTCTTGGGCAGGATGGAAAGCAGTTTCCAGCCAATATCCAGCGTCTCTGTGATGCTACGGTTTGTCTCGTAACCCTGCGACACATATACCTGCTCAAACTCATCAGCGAACTTTGCATAAAGTTTATCTACCTCAGATAGAGCAGCCTCACCCAAGATGGTCATCAGCTCCTTGGCTTCCTTGCCACGTGCATAGGCCGAAAACAGCTGATTCATGGTGTTGGCATGGTCTTCACGGGTCTTGCCCTCACCGATACCCTTATCCTTCAGACGAGACAGCGAGGGAAGCACATCTATAGGAGGTGTGACACCCTTGCGGTACAAATCACGAGACAGAATGATCTGACCCTCTGTGATGTAGCCTGTAAGGTCGGGGATGGGGTGGGTCTTGTCATCCTCGGGCATGGTCAGAATGGGAATCATAGTGATAGAGCCCTCGGAGTCATACTTACGACCTGCACGTTCGTACAGGGTTGCAAGGTCGGTGTAGAGGTAACCGGGGTAGCCACGGCGACCGGGTACTTCTTTACGGGCGGCCGATACCTCACGCAGTGCCTCGGCGTAGTTTGTAATGTCGGTGAGAATTACAAGCACATGCATGTTCTTCTCAAACGCCAGATACTCGGCGGCTGACAGCGCCATACGAGGGGTAGAGATACGCTCGATGGCGGGGTCATTTGCGAGGTTTATAAAGAGTACGGTGCGATCAATAGCGCCGGTTGCCCTAAAGTCTTGAATAAAGAAATCAGATTCCTCAAATGTAATACCGATAGCAGCAAACACAACGGCGAACTTACCCTCACTGCCGAGCACCTTGGCTTGACGGGCAATCTGTGCGGCCAAACGTGCATGGGGCAGACCCGAACCCGAGAATATGGGCAGTTTCTGACCACGCACAAGGGTATTCAGGCCGTCAATAGCCGATACACCTGTCTGAATGAACTCATCAGGGTAGGTACGTGCGGCGGGGTTCATAGGTAGGCCGTTGATATCCAGACGCTTTTCGGGGATGAGGTCGGGGCCACCATCGATGGGGCGACCCATGCCCGAGAAGATGCGACCGAGCATGTCCTCGGATACCGGCATCTCTTGGCCCTTGCCCAAAAAGCGCACCTTGCTGTACTCTAGGTTTATGCCCGAGGCGCTTTCAAAGAGCTGTACAAGGGCGTTGTCGCCGTTGACTTCAAGCACACGGCAACGGCGCACTTCTCCACTGGGGAGTTCTATCTCGCCGAGTTCGTTGAAGGTTACCCCTTCGACATTCTTTACAAGCATCAGAGGGCCGGCAACTTCTTGTATAGTACGATATTCTTTCATCATTACACAGACACCTCCCCTGCGATGGCTCTCATCTCATTTTTAATCTGCTCGGTGGTTTGAGCAAGATATTCGTCGATCTCGTCCTCGTGCACATACTTGGTGCGGGCAATCTTCTCACGAACCTCTGCACTCACGATCTTGTTGATGTCACCCTTTTGCTCAAGTGCCTCGGAAGCCTGCTCGTAGAAACAAAGCACCAACTTTAGCATACCGTACTGCTTTTTGAGCGAGGAGTAGGTATCAACATCGTCAAAGGCGTTCTGCTGGAGGTAGTCCTCACGCACCGAGCGGGCAGCCTCGAGGGTCAAACGGTCGGGTGGAGACAACGAATCGTAACCAACCAGTTTTACAATCTCCTCAAGCTCACTTTCAAGCTGCAACAAACGCATAAGCTCGTCATGACTCTTATGCCAATCCTCGGCCACGTTGGTGTTCATCCAATGGCCAATGGTGTCCATATACAGCGAGTAGGAGTTCAGCCAGTTTATGGCGGGGAAGTGACGACGATAAGCCAGTGAGGAATCAAGTCCCCAGAAAACCTTAACGATACGCAGTGTAGCCTGCACAACCGGGTCGGAGTTATCACCACCGGCAGGCGATACGGCGCCGATAGCGGTCAGTGAACCTTCACGCTCCTCACTGCCAAGAGTGATTACACGTCCTGCTCTCTCGTAGAACTGTGCAAGACGAGAGGTCAGGTATGCGGGGTAACCTTCCTCACCGGGCATCTCTTCAAGACGTCCCGACATTTCACGCAGAGCCTCGGCCCAACGGGAGGTCGAGTCAGCCATGATAGCTACAGAATAGCCCATGTCACGGAAGTACTCGGCGATGGTGATACCTGTATAGATGGAGGCCTCACGGGCGGCCACGGGCATGTCGGATGTGTTGGCAATCAGCACGGTACGACACATAAGACTCTCGCCACTCTGGGGATCCTTTAGCTCGGGGAACTCCATGAGAACGTCGGTCATTTCGTTACCACGCTCGCCACAGCCGATGTAGACCACGATGTCAACATCCGACCACTTGGCCAGCTGGTGCTGAACCACCGTCTTACCACTACCGAAGGGACCGGGAACGGCGGCAGTACCGCCACGTGCAATGGGGAATACGGTGTCAATGATGCGCTGTCCTGTTATCATGGGGATATCGGGGGACAGTTTTTGCTTTATGGGACGCTGACGGCGCACAGGCCAACGGCTGAGCATTTGCATCTCAACCTCTGTGCCATCAGCTTTCTTGATTTTTGCTACAGTGTCGGTAATGGTGAAGTTGCCCGACTCGATGGAAACAATTTCACCCTCCACACCTATGGGCACCATGATGCGGTGCACGATGATGTCGGTTTCCTGCACAGTGCCGACGATGTCGCCTGATTGCACACGGTCGCCCACCTTAGCGGTGGCATCAAACTTCCAGATCTTTTTGTGGTCAAGCGAAGTAACATTTATACCACGGGTGATGTTACTGCCGGTCATGTCCTTGATCTTTTCCAGCGGACGCTGAATACCGTCGAATATCATTTCAAGGATACCCGGAGCAAGTTCCACAGACAGGGGCGCGCCGGTCGAAATTACATCATCACCGGGGCCGATACCTGCGGTCTCCTCATATACCTGTATAGAGGCCTTGTCGCCTCTCATTTCAATGATCTCTCCGATAAGACCCAGCTTGCCCACACGCACAACATCGAACATGTTGGCATCGCGCATCCCCTGAGCCACAACCAGCGGGCCGGACACTTTTACAATTTTGCCTTGGCTCATTGTACATCTCCAATCTGTTATGTCCCGCACTGCGGGGCAAAACGGTTTTGTTCCTGCGAGTTTTCTCTCGCTTTAATCTTTGAAAAGTATGTCGGCACCCACCGCACGCTCCACACTCTTGCGCACATTTTGCATACCTATCCCCAAGGCACCTGCTCGGCCGGGGATGGGTATGATGGCGGGTATTTTGTGCTCTTTATATTGATCGACTACATCCCTGACATGTTGTAGGGTCTGTTCGGTGATGAATATCACACCGTATTCCTGCTCGGCCAAACGATTTATCACCGCTGTGGCCGTGGCCGAATCGGCGGTCTCATATACGTCAAAACCCACCGCCTTAAAACCCAGTACACTGTCCTTTTCACCGATCACTGCAATTTTACTGCGCATAGTTCTCTCCATTCTGCACGGGAGACACACTATATGCCCCCACTGTGCACAATCTCACTTGTTTGAACGCTTAGGTCAGTGTGTCACGCAGACGCTCGGAAATCTGTACAGATGACACGCCCGCCGCCTTTGAGGCCAGCACTATGCGTGCGGCTCGCACCTCGCTTTCCTTAGCGAACAGATAAGATATCACAGGTTCTACACCATAAGATACAAACTTCGCTTTGCCAAGCAGTGATACTAAATAATTATCACATGCCCGCTCAAAAGCTGTAAGTCCTCCGCCCGCTCTCAGTCCGTCAAATGTGCTCTCAAGTGCTTTGCCGTAACTTCCAAGGGATATAAGAGACACTATATCATCTATACCCTTTGCAAAACTGTCAGCTAAGCGACTGCGGTCAAGTCGTCCTCCGTCAGCTAAAACCTTGCGTAGGAAAAATACATCCTTGCCCATACGCTTTATACGCACAGCACTGCGGATATTGGCGATATCAACCGAGGCGGCCACATAATCACTTAGATATGGGCAATCAATCCCCTTTGTCAGCTCGGACATAGCCTCCAGCACCGCACGGTCAATAAGTATGTCAACCATTTGGGGGTCAGCTGTCTTTGCCAGAGCATTGTCGGCCTCAAGTGTCGCCGTGGCCAGTATGGGAGACAGTCTCTCAAACTTTCCGGCCTCAAACTCCTTTATAAGGGTTTCACCCGATATGTTGCCAAGAGGGCTGAGTATATCCCTAAAACTCCCTGTGGTGCGACGGGATTTTATGATGGTTTTTAGGTTGTGCCCATCATAGCGGTAGCGTAGCAGTGTCACTATGTCTCGCTCGGGAACAAGCCCTTCCACAAGTTTGTAGGCCTCGGATAGGCTGTTTGTCAGCCCCTGCTCATACTGCTCAGGCTCAAGCCCATGGGCAATTCCTGCATCTTCAAGCACCTTAAACGCCTCACCAAACCCGCGGCAATCCATCATTTTTTGCAATTGCCGGCGGCCAAGCATCTTGTTTTCAAGGGTTCGCACCCTGGCCGAGGCATGCAAATATTCGCTCGGGTCGTACTTTTTCAATGTGACACCTCCTTTGCTTAGTTTTGATATTGCTTTTGGGGCTTAGCCCAGAAGTGCTTTTGCCACTTCACTTTCAAGCTCCTCACTCATGGAGCCTATCAAAACCGAGAAGGTGCAATTTGTTTCAACCGAGCCCTCTTTGAGGATAAACCCACCCTCAAAGTCGCCTATTTTTTCATCAATGGCAAGCTTTATGCCCTTGTCCTTGTTGCGGCGATTGACCTCATCCACAACCTTGCCTGCAAGAGCTTTATCACCCTTGCCCCAAATCATGGTGGCATCGGTTGTCTGGGATTTCACCGCCATCTTAGATAGCAAATCAAGCATTTTGTCCTCGGGCAATGCCAAAATCTGCTTTGTGGCAAGCAGGAAGGCCTCATCAATCATCTTGCGACGAGCTTCAAGTTTGCTACTGCGCTGTGTGATGCCGGCTTGGGAGGTGGCACGACGGATTATTGCCTCGGCGGCATTGTTGGCCGCCTCAATGATCTGCTCGGCCTCCTGCGCCGCCTGCTCCTCGTACTTGCCGGCTATGTCTGCGCATTCCTGCTCTGTTTCTTTTGCGAGCTGTCCACCGTAGGCGTTGGCCTCCTCGATTATCTTGTCGGTCAGTTTGGAAATATCCTTCACGGCATTTTCATCCCTTTCGTTATGATATATTTGGTCATTACGCCATAGGGATGTTGATGACCAACAGCATGGAAATCAGGAATGCCAAAATTGCATATGTCTCAACCATAGCCGAGATAACAATGGCCTTTGAGAGCTGGTCGGGATGCTTTGCGATGATGTTGACACCGGCAGCAGCGGCCTTGCCCTGTGCAATACCCGATGTAAGACCTACAACGCCGATGGTAAGACCTGCGGCCAAAATGTATCCGCCGATTTCGGGGGAAAGATTAACACTGCCACCCATCATGCCGCTGTTGAGCATTACGATAAATCCGATAAGGAAGCCATAAATGCCCTGTGTGCCGGGCAGTGCCTGCAAAACAATTGTACGACCGAATGCGTCGGGATCTTCAGCCAAAAGACCTGTGGCGGCCTGTCCTACAATGCTCATGCCCTTAGCCGAGCCTGTGCCCGACAAAAGCACCGAAATTGCTACACCGAGATAAGCCAAGAAATTACCACTGTTAAATACTGCCAAAAAACCTTCCATTTGTTATACCTCCTCGTCTGTTACATAGACGTATTTTGTATTTGCCCTAAGTGGGCTGAATGGCTTGCCGCCACTTTCGTAAAACTTTCCAAAGAACTCGACGTACTGTAGACGTGAGTCGTGAACATAGGTGCCCAGTGCATTTATGCCGATATTCAGCGCATGGCCGAACACAAACACAAGTATAAATACTATAGCACCCACCACATTACCGCCGGGCAATGTGCCCATAGTGTTTACAACGTTGGCTATAACGCCGGTTGCAAGACCCAAAGCAAGTATACGGGAGTAGGACAGCACATCCGAAAAATAGCCGGTTATGCCGTACAGACTCAAGACACCACTGCCAAAACGCAGGAATATGTTCTTTTTGTCACGGCCTTGTGTAAGGATGAGTCCCACCGCAGAGGCGATTGCCAGATACATACCCACTGTGCCGGCCATGCCGGGCAAAACAAGCATTCCAAGCCCTATGAGCAGACCGTACCAGAAGAATACATCGAACACCGCATCCCAAGGTTTACCTTGTTTTATGAGCAGATAAGCCTTGAGCGCCATGCCTGTGAACAGGTGAATTACACCCAGTGCAAAGGACATGATAAGAATGGTGATGGGATCATTGAGCGGGTCAAACACCATCGGTATTGTTACTGTGGTGTTAAAGAAGGTCTCGGCCACACGGGGGATAAGATCTCCAAACCAGCTGCCGTACAGTGCACCC
This sequence comes from uncultured Oscillospiraceae bacterium, assembly GCA_964370005.1. GTDB lineage: Bacteria > Bacillota > Clostridia > Oscillospirales > Ruminococcaceae > Heteroruminococcus. Next base: position 11,980 of record CAYJGR010000045.1, on the reverse strand, counting down.
CACATACCTGTCGAGATACCACCGTACAAAATCAGGGTGAAGAACTTGCGTGCAAATGGACTGAGATCCATCTTTTTAAGTCCAAATATGGCGACCACTACAAGTAATAAACCATATCCTGCATCCGAGAGCATCATGCCAAAGAATATGAAGTAGAACAGTGCCATAAATGGGTTGGGGTCTACCGAGTCGGGTGCGGGTAGCGAGTACATCTCGGTAACCACCTCAAACGGCTCGGCTAGTTTGTTGTTTTTGAGCTTGATGGGGTACTGCTCGCCGGGGGCACTGGGCTTAAATTCGCAGTAGCAGTCGAGTTGTTCGAGTGCCGTTTGTAGCTCGGCTTTGCGATCGACCGGTACCCATGCCGTGAGCAGAAATGTCTTGTCGGTATGCATCAGTTTTTGATAAGCGCCCGCACGGTCTTTGCGCATGGCCAGTACATCATAGCCGAGTTTTAGGCTTTGTATACGCTCGGCCAAATCGGCGAGTTCCTCCTCGAGCTGGGTTATATGCCCCTCATAGCCCTCTATGCGTTTTTTGCTGTGGGCATGGCACTCTATGGGCAAACCTGAAAGCTCCTCAAACTGATAACGTGTTGCGCCCGCCCCTCGCAGTACATCCCAAACCTGTTCATGGTGGGGGCGGTAAGCTATGAGCAAAATGTAGTGCTGATCTTTGTCACTGCTTTGGGGGAATACATACCCAAGTAGCGACTGTTCCTGCAAGTTTTTCTCGATCTCTGCGATGTCGGCTGATGCCGGAAGAATTACATATTCCAGTGTTGTATCGGCGGTTCCACCCTGCTCAAGCGGTAAATCGAGCTCCATCCAGGGTGCAAGTGATGCCTGTACAAATTCCTCGCGGCTTATGGCACTTTTATCATCCGAGATTGTTCTTGCGGCTTCCTCTACGCTTTGGCAAAGTTCGTCAGCCTCGGAAAGCAAGGATTTATCCCCCACTTTTTCAAAGCTGACCCTTGGCTTCCACGCCAAAAGCCCTGCCTTTGGTGCAAATGGCGACAGCGTGGAAATGGCGGTTTGATAGCGGGACATGTGCTGTTCCAAGTCGTACATGTCGGCTGTTTGGTGCTCCATGAGCTTTGAGAGCTCCTCGTACTCTGGCAAATCTTCGGGCTGCGCAATTTGACTGCAACCCATCCGCTGGAGTGTCGACAGCACCTGCTGATTGTCACAGGTCAACCCGTACAGGAACAGTTTTTCCATTTTTACAATCATACGCTGTTTACAATCCTCTCAACAATCAGTTGTGCAGCACCGTCCATCGAGCGCTTTGCTTTTGCATAAAGCTCCTCACAGTCTGCATCGGCCTGAGTCTTGCTGTCTTGCAGCATTTTCTCGGCCTGGGCTCTTGCCTTCTCTTTGATTTCGTCTGCCTGTGCAGTGGACAGTGTTTTGCGCTGTTCCACCATGGCGACACCTTTTTGTTGTGCCGCTTGTTTTTGCGAGGCTGCCTGTTGATGAGCTTGTTTTTTCATCTGGGCTGCCCGCTCTTCGGACTCCTTAATTTTACTGACTACATCAAGCACGTTTTCACCACCTTTGTCATTTTCAATGATACCAATTTATTGCAGGCGATGTCAACAGAATATTCAAGATATTTTGTTGCATTTGTCACAATTTCTTTAATTCAATAATACAGCGTCACTAAATGGCAAATTTTAGTCATTTATGACAAAAAAATAACAGTCCTTAGTAGATATGCTAAGGTCTGTTATTTATGAGATGTGTTAATTTCTGCTTCCAAAAATATACATTTAAAACAAGTGGCTTTTTTTACTGCTTATACATACCTATTATACAGCCTGTCCCCGCATTATTTCATGCCGGGTTTATGTAACCCCGGCATGGCGGTTGCGGTGTTGTTCCCCGCTAAGTCCAAAGCTTATGGATAGCGCCCGATTTACCTGATGCATCGAGTCGTCATCCAACTTGCCCATGCGCTCTTTAAGCCTGCGCTTATCTATGGTGCGGATTTGTTCAAGTAGCACCACCGAATCTCTGGCCAACCCACAGTCATGGGAATTAAGCGCTATGTGTGTCGGTAGGCGGGTCTTATCCTTTTGACTGGTGATTGCCGCCGCAATGACCGTAGGGCTAAATTTATTGCCCAAATCATTTTGTACAATGAGCACCGGCCTTACCCCCCCTTGCTCCGAACCAACCACAGGGCTTAAATCGGCATAGTATATATCTCCACGTTTTACTGTCACGTCCCTCACACTCCATTTGTGATAATTGCTTGTCATTATTTTTGCCTTTATTCCTCATGTTTAATCACTTTGAGGAACATTATGCCTAAAAAATAGCCTATACTTCCTGACGCACTTTGAGTAAAATCTGTGCATACCCCATTCTATGTAAGGGTAAAATGGGCGGTGTATATCCCGCATGTTTGACCAAACCCCCAAAATATAAAAAATGTACCCCCTCATAATCCTAAGACCATGTGAGAGCACATTCATAACTTAAATCTTATCTAAAAAATTTATTGCGCATATTTAAATTCACTGAATACCATTTTGCCACCCTGTACAGGCAAACTAAACTCTAAAGGTATCGCCCCGCCATCTAAACATAACACAAATTCCTCCAAACCCTCCCCACCGCTTATCTCATATCCCTCCTGCGAATACTCCATAGCCACCCCGTCAAGCCGTAACACCGCATCCATGGCACGGCTGAATGTGGGCACTATGCCAGGCGCTCCCTCCAAGTCCTTACCAAGCTCCACTTCCATCCCCTCATATGACAACTTTACACCCTCATCTGTGGCACTGATGCAAAGTCCCGCAAGCTCTATGGGTGCGCTCACCTCAAATTCATACAACCCCATGCCCTGTCGTTCCAGTTCCCCCTCCACCACAATATCCTCCTGCAAATGCATCATAACCCTTGTGCTGAAGGGGCGGGATAGCTCGACCGCCACGTCCTCCAGCTCCGGCTCGGCCACACCGCCACATCCCACCAACACCAACATAAAACACATGCAAAATATTCTCCTGAGTAAAACCACAAAAATCCCCCCTATTCACATAAATTTAACCATCTAATTTTATGTGGGTGGGAGGGATTTCATGTTCGGGGGGAGTAAACTTATTAAAGAACAAAGGCCGAAAAACGGCATAAATAAGACATGAGAATTGCACATATTTGCGTTATTACCTTTAACTTATATCCTACACTCTCGTTTCTGCTCCCCAATAGTTCTAATGCCTCATCCAAAAATTTGACTGGCCTGACAAAAAATCTGCTCGAAATATCAATATAGGGGCTTAGTGGGGGCACCGCCTAAATACCTAACTCCAAAAACACTTGCCCCAGCATAATTGGTATTTCGTGTGGCAGCATGGCGGTGGTGCTGTATTTCTTTGCCGCCAAACTGCCTGCTCTCCCATGTAGCCAAGCCCCGCAGGCCGCCGCATCGAATGTAGTAAGCCCACCCGCAAGCAGTCCGCCAATTATGCCGGCCAACACGTCACCACTGCCTGCTTTGGCCATGCCGGGGCTACCTGAATCGACATAACGACAGACCCCCTTGGGTGAAAACACCATCGTCACCGCCCCTTTTAGCAGGAGTGTCACCCTATAACGTCGGGCAAATTCCCACCCTAATTCATAACTGTGTTCTACAACATAATTTATATCTCGATTTATTAGCCGTGCAAACTCAGCCATATGGGGGGTAAGCACTACCTCACATCTGCGATTATCAAGTAGCTTTATATTTTGAGATAGCAAATTCAGTCCATCGGCATCTATAACCATAGGGGCGTTAACATTCAAAAGCAGTTGCTCTGTCACATGTTCGGCCCCGCTGCCTGTGCCCAGACCACATCCGATAAGTATGGCGGTACTACCCTTTGCCCTCTCCAAAATCTGATGTGTCGCTGTCTTTGACAAATCAAGTTCCCGTGTGGCGTCACAACCCAGCATGATGCATTCGGGTACTGATGTCAGCAAGGTTTTGCATACCTCTTTTGGTGCGGCCAACGTCACATACCCCACGCCACTGCGCAGTGCCCCTTGCACAGCCAGCAGTGCCGCCCCCATATAGCGACCACTGCCCACTACAGTTAAAAGTTTGCCAAAATCCCCTTTGTGGCAATCGAGGGGACGTGGCGGTATTTTTCGCTCAATAAGACGTTTTGTAACATAAAAATGCTCACGTTTTATACTCGCCCGCACAAATGATGGGATTCCTATATCAAGCACCACAACCTGCCCGCAACACCTGCGCCCCGACACTATAAAGTGAGCGGGCTTTTTGCTGTCAAATGTGAGGGTGACATCGGCTGTGACACTGCCCTTTGCGGCAGTGCCGTCGTCGGCCGACACCCCCGTTGGTAGGTCCACGGCGTATACCCTTGCACGTGAGTTGTTTATAACGTGGGTACATTGGGCGGTCAAGGCATGAAGCTCTCCCGAAAATCCTGTGCCCACTATGGCATCGACCAACACCGTGGCCACCCCACAAAGGGTTTGCAACCGCTCATATTCACAAGGTACAACTGTTACACCCGCCTTTATGCATCGTTTGTGCATCTCGGCGGGCAACCCCCGCATAGGCGGATCACCAACCGAAACTGCCGCCACCCTCCATCCGTGCTTATGCAAATATTCGGCGATAACATACCCATCCCCGCCGTTATTGCCCCTGCCACAAAACACCACACAGGTTTTGGGTTTATCAAAACGGTGGGCATGATCTATAAACTTTGCGACCCCATGCCCTGCCATCAGCATCATTTTACGGTAGCTATGCCCCGCATTATCGGCCAGTTCCTCGGCTTTTTTCATGTTGGCTGTGCTGTATATGCGCATAGCTATCCCCCATTCTCATTCTTTCCAGGCCGTCACATTTGCCACAGCGTATTCTCTACTGTGTGACAGACTAAGGGCAAACTGCAAGCCCGACTCGGACACCAACTCAGCTGCTTGTCCAAAAAAATCGAGGTAGGGCTGACCGTTTGGGTGATGGTTCACCCCCACCTCACATAGCGAAAACCCCCGCACCCCACTGCCCAAGGCTTTGGCAAAGGCCTCTTTGGCCGCAAAAAACGCCGCCGCCGACTGCACTCCGCCAACACCTTTTGAGGCAATATAGTCACGCTCGAGCGCAGTGTAATGCTTTTGCAAAAATGTGCTGTTTTGCATGGCTTTTTTTATGCGTGAGATTTCTATAATGTCGATACCGCAAGATAGCTGCACAAACTCACCCCTTTTATTTGAATTTTCTGACCAAAAAGCAATACGGCGGGAGCAAGCCCCCGCCCTACACTTATTTTGGTCTGATGTTTAATCTCTAAGTTGGTGCCGCTGACCGGGATCGAACCGGTACGATGTTGCCATCACGGGATTTTAAGTCCCGGGCGTCTGCCAATTCCGCCACAGCGGCAAGTACACCATATAAATATACAATAATTTGGCCTATTCGTCAACCTTCAATACTGTTTTTATCGCAAAATTCTGTTTACCTCTTGTATCTCGTCACTGTCGCAAAAGCTCTCCACGCCGTAACAAAACACCACTTGGTCGTATGAATCCACCGCCAGCTCATGCAGCCGACTGTTTTGTACCTCGGCCAGGTTTATATATGTCACATGCTCGTAGTGGAGTGCCAAAAATGGCAATACACTGTTGGCCGTCTCGTCACCGAATATAAGCAGACGACCTCTCCCCAACCCCTCGAGCTGTTCTATTTCGGTGTAGGACGTATGACCCCCCAAATATACACCCATTGGGTTCTCCTGCGGCGGTGTGGGGTAAAATGTGTCGTAATGGCTCACGGTGCCGTCGGTGTCCTGCACCAACATCGAGATGCTGTGGGTCTTATCCACCGTGTGATAAACCGTCAATATATCGCTTTGCACCGCCATACTTGGCCAGATTTCGGTTAGCTCCCCGCGCAAATCGTGATAAACATATTCCCGCTCAAAATCACGCAAGTCGTAGGGGGTAAGCCTCATGCGCTCGGCCAGACTGCTGTACACCCTATATCCCCCGAGTGAGGTCAGCCCCTCCATGGTGCGGTAGTAGAGATACTCTCCCGATATGTCGTAATTGGCCAGCAGCGAGGCATAAACATCCACAAATGTGACATAGCCCTCCATCTGCTCGGACAAATGACCCAGCACCGCCTTTTGATTGAAAAGTGTCGCATAATCCGACACCTGTTTTTGTTTTATTGCCACAGCGGTGGGCACTACCACTGCCATGGTGGGCACACTGTAATGCTGTGAGAAGGCCACTATGGCGGCGGCGTTTTCTTCCCGCAACTGCTCATCATGTGTTGGACGATAATCTATAAGCAGACCATCCTCTGTATAAAACACCCCATCCCGCTCGTTTTGGCCTATCAACAACAAAATGTTGGCCGCCAAACCTTGCAAGGTTTGGGCGTATATAAGCTCGTTTTGCAGATAATGTTCGAGCCCTCCCGAGGCCTTGAGTCTCTCCCACTGTGGCGGATTTAGGGCGACAGTACCAAGAGGCAGTGCTAAAAACACCGCCACCATAGTAGCCGAAACAATTCGTTTTATCACACTACCCCTCCTCTCTTATAAAATAATAAATGAAACGCAAAGTAGCAATAGGGCAAGACTTCCCACCCCTTGCACAAAGCGGGTGAGGGCGGGGCCACGTTTTTCCATCCACATTCCCACCCTATGGCATATACTTGTGGATAACAGAGCACATAGCACAAATATAACACCGTGGGTTTCTATAAAATATTGTGCGGTGTTCCCTAAAAACTCTCTACCGCCAAAATCGACCATCGCCCCGAGTATATTAACAGTGTGGTTCATATTTTCTCCTGCAAATATCGCAAAGGAGAACATCACCACCAAGAAGGCATAAACCCGCAGGAAAAACGGTGGAATTTTCGAGAAAAACTTCACACCCCACATGCTTTCAATAATCATAAACACCCCTAAAAACCCACCCCAAAACAGCAAATTCATACGCAGACCAAACCACAAGGCCGCGAGCATCGCTACAAGCATAAGGTTTAGAGCGTTTGAGAGCTTGCCGCCGGTGTCATATCCTAAAAAGCGGTATACATAACGGCGTATATAACGGCTCACAGTGATGTTAAAGCGGGCGAAAAAGTCGGTGACGGTGCGGGACTGGAAAGGGTAGGAGAAATTGTGTGGCAATGTAAAACCAAACACCCGCCCAAGTCCCATGGCAATATCGCAGTAGCCTGAGAGGGTAAAATATATCGAAAAAGCCGAGGAAAACACCAACATCCATGCGCCCACAATTGTAAGTTCACTCGATGGCAAGGCACTCACTCCAACGTATACCTTACCGATTTGGTCGGCCAGTATCACTTTTTTTGCAAGGCCGAGTGTAAACTGCATAAGCCCCGCCCCTATGCCGTCGACCGATAGCTTATTATTTTGGAGGCCCACCGACATCTCGCTGTATTCGACCAAAGGCCCCGCATAGAGCTTGGGGAAGAAACAGCACATCAAAAAGAAGTTTACGGGACTGCGCTCAAAGGGCGCCTCCCCCCGATAGAAGTCCACCACATACCCAAGGGCAGTGAGCAGATATATATACAGTCCAAGTGGCATTATAAGCCCGACAATCTCGGTGTAGGCCGACATCACCACGATTATGCCCACCGTCCAAACCGCCACTGCGCCACAAAGCAGTCGTGACAGGGCATGACGACGCCCCAGTGTGTTTATGCGGTACACCACAGCGTAATCGAGTAGTAACACCGCCACCATGAGGCACAGCCCCGCAATATCTATAAGCCCATAAAACAAAAATGATATCGCAAGTATTACCCCACTGCGATATCTGCGGGGGGAGAGGCAGTACATCAGCAACGAAATCGGCAAAAATACAAATAGAAATGACATGCTTATAATTTCCACACCGCTCCCCCTTTGATTTTATTCGCAAAGTTTATTTATCGCATTTTTATACTCATCGTAACTCACAAGTGAGTTTATCACCCCAAGCAGTGCATTTGTACCGATGCGGGTGGGGAGATTTAGCGCTTGACAGAGTGCCCGCCGTCTTGTGGCGCTGTCCATCCCGCCCGAAATGCCATCCTCAAAGAAATCCTGCCGTGTGATAACCCGCCCTGTGTCGGCGTTTGGACTTTCGCCTGTTAGTCCCGCCGCAGCAAAGGCTTTTAGCAGGATATCATCCGGCACACCCTCCACCCCCAGTTTCCCCTCAGCCGAGGGGGCTTTTTTGCGGGATTCCTTGCCCGCTATATCCGGGATGTATATGTGCACCACCCGACCACTTGGTATGGCCCCGCTGATGTAGTTGCGTATCTTAAACCCCGCCCCGTCCGAGTCGGTCAGCAGTATTATCCCCCTGCCCATAGCAAGACGGCGCAAAAGTTCCAACCGCTGTTTGTCCCTAAATATGCTAAACCCACCGGTCTCGAGTATGGGGGCATCAAATAGGTTGGCAAGACGTGCCTTGTCATACCGCCCCTCCACCACAATGGTTTCTTTTAGCTTTATCACTGCACACCTCTCTATCTGCGGCGAGGTCGTCCCCCCGCAGTTTCTCGCATGAGCACAAACAATCGTGTAATGACCTGTTCGAGCACCATGCGCCCCTCCACACCGCTTGTTTTTAGCTTTGTGTCGGCCTGTGCGATCTCCTCGACTGCCATGGCCAAAAATGTTTGGGGAAATCTGCTCTCCATGTCACTTGCTCGGGTGTAGAGAAAACTTTTATTTGAAGGGTAGCCAAGGTCACTCATGGCCTGCTTTGGCGGGATTTTTGCATTTCCGGCCACCTTCGCCCTATATAAATCTACAAATGTCCCCCCCATAACGGCCAGCACCGTGGCGGGAGCTTCCCGCAAAAACATAAGCCTCGCCACAATATCCATGGCAACCGAATAATTACTTTGCAGTATCGCTTTGGAGAGGTCAAACACGCTGGCCTCGACCGAGGTTATACCCACCGCCCGCACATGCTCTGATTTTATCTCACCCTCGCCGGCATAGGCGCAAACCTTGTGGGTCTCGGACGTCACGGTGTGTAAGTTCCCCCCGCAGCCCGCCCCGCGGTCCCCCGCCCCCCCTGCCGCCATCTCACCCCCGAGTTTTTTGGCCGTGTCACGTGCAAGGCGGGTGGCATCGGCCCCCGTCGCCCCCCCAAAATGGGCTACACACCCCTTGTCAGTGCAGAGTTTTATCAGTTTCTTGGCCTTTGGGGAGCTGTCCTCCCCCTTTTTTTTCGGTGTTGTGCCTATGGGGCTTTTCATGGTAAATATGGTCACACAGGTGGGGGGTGGGTCTCCTAAAAACTGCTCAAGCTTGCCAAAATCCCCCGTACCCATCGCCTCGGGGTGGATATCCTCCACCACCACACATTTGCGCTGTGCCATGAAGGGCAGTGCCTCGGCCATGTCGGACAGTGCATCGGGATCCACCCCCTCCCTACCGTCCATGCGGGTAAGCAAAAATGGATCATCGGTGTTACCCACAGCCGCCGTTACAAGTGCCGCTGTGGCTCGCTCTACACTGCGGTGTTCCGCCCCATGTAGCATGTATACAGGTGCAAATCGCCCCTCTTTTATATGCTGTGCAAAATCCTTTGTGCTATCTATCTTAATCCCAATCACCTCACGAGTAGGGCACAAATACAATTCTATTATCGCCCCAAATATCACGGCGTAAGCGCAGGTGGGGGTTATTGCACACAATGTTCCCATCGGCCAAAACCACCACATCGGCTCGACCTACCCGCCCACTGTCTTTTATTATATCATATCCGTCGGATAATTTCAGTATTTCCACCCCTCCGATTTGCAAACTTTGAAAATCAACACCCCAGTCAAGGAAGATTTGTTCCCCCAAGGTCACGGTAGCCGAGCTTGCGGGATGTATGATCACACTATCGGGAAGATATGGCGAGATTTCCTTGGCCGTGTCGTGGTGGAGTATAACCTCTTTGGGGCTGTACTGCTGTATCACCTGTGCCATATTTTGAGCGTCGTCTTTTTGGCCTTGGGTGGCAAGGGTTACGGTTTGCCCCCGCTCATTCACGGCTGTCGCACCTTTTATATCGGACGACAGTAGCCACACCTGCCCCATATCGACGGCCAGAGCATCACTGCCCGATATATCACGCACCACCACTGTGCCATGATTAAGCAGGGTATGACTGATTATTCCCATACCCAAAGCCACAACAAGCCCTGCGCATACTATGGCAATTCTTCTCAGGCTAAATTTTATCCCACAACTTACAAACACTGCCAAAATAATTCCACTTGCCCAAAGCCACACCACCTGATAGGCCTCATTGACCGTGGTAAGCCCTCCCGGAAGTCTCGCAATAAATGCGGCACACCCTCTGACAAGTTCCACACAAAACTCGGTGGGCAATGCCACCACCTCGGCCATACCCCACAACCCCGCCAACCCCAGTAGTGTCATAATCCCGCCAAGCATCAATACAAACATGGAAAGTGGCACTATTATAAGATTACCTAAGACCGCATAGTTTACAAAACTTCCTCGCAGTAGGGCAAACAACGGATTGTTCAGCACCATGACCCCGAGGGTCAGCCCCACCGCACAGAGTGGGGTGTCCAAAAATTCACTATGAGGCAACCGATTTTTGCGCCAAGTGATAAGCAATTTTTCAAGCGGCACAGAAAATGTGAAGATGGACAAAATTGAGGTCACCGATATAAGAAAACTCCATGACAGCATGGTGTAGGGCGCAAACAGTCCTATGCCGAGCACAGCAAGACCAAGCCCGCTCAGACCATCACTCTTGCGTCCTAAAGCCGTACCCACCAGTGCCAGAGATAGCATAACCCCCGCACGAATGACCGAGGGGGTAAACCCCACCGTCATGGCCAGAATAAAGGCACAAAGACTGCCAAGGCCGGCTTTCATCCACTTGTTAGCACCCCGGCTACCCAGTATGCGAATGACCACACCACATATCACCGACAGATGTAGCCCTGACACGGCCAGCACATGCCCCGCACCGGTCATGTGCATATCATGTGCCACCTGTTCCGATAGCATAGCGCCATCCCCCAGCAGTACCGAGGCCACAAAATTTCCATTTTGCCCCGGCATAACACGGGAGAGGGCATCACGCATGGCACCCCTCATCAATATCCCGAGCGCCATGGGGCTGCGTGGGGTCATACTCTGTTCAAACTCACTTACATAGTGTAGACCACCGCCCGTGGCACTCCCGCTTACATACTGCCCCTGACTGTACATATATCGCCGTTCTACCTCGTCACGTGGCAAAGAAATTTCAATTTCTCCTGTCAGCCTGTCGCCGAGTTCCCAGTCATAAATCCCCGGTACAAATATGCGCATTTCACTCTCGGGCGGGGCGGGTTGTGTTTTTATGGTTGCCCGGAGAGTTACAAGGCAGTAGGAGTCACGCTGATCCACCTGCGAGACAACCCCCGCCACTGTGAGGTTTTGCCCTTCGAGCTGTGCAAATGGCTTTTCACGCAGGTGGTTATGTAGCGTTATACTTCCCACCGCCAGTATGATGCCGGCACAAAGCAAAAAGCACCGCCCTCGCCATGGGCTTTTAATCCCACAAAGAAGCGGTACTGACACAAATAAAGCCCCCAAAGCCACCATCCACCACATGGCCTCGGGCAGGAAAATCAGCCCTGTACAGGACAGGGAAAAGGAGATTGCCATATAAAATAGTGCTCTGTTCATAGGCGTTTCCTCATTTGGCTGACTGTTAGGCGTGGGAGGTATGTCTAAACTCGGTGGGGGTAAGTGCATACATCTGCTTAAAGCTTTTTGCAAAGTAACTCATCTCGGCAAACCCGCAAGCTATACCGATATCAATAATGGGATGTGTGGTGGTTTTAAGCAGGGTGGCGGCCTGTTCAAGTCTATATTTTTTGAGGTATTTTATAGGAGAGGTGTTTAAGATATTCTTAAAGCATCGCAGGGCTTCACTTTCTTTTATATCGG
>CAYJGR010000044.1:0-19368 GCA_964370005.1 uncultured Oscillospiraceae bacterium | reverse complement strand
AATCCCCCGCAAGGTTTATTGTTGTTAATTTGTCTGCGCCGGCAAAGGCATTATTATCAATGGCTGTCACCGCACTGCCATTAAAGGTGACCGAGGTGAGGGAGGTGCAATCACGAAACGCACTACTCCTAATTTTTTGAAGACCAGCGGGAAGGGTGACCGAGGTGAGGGAGGTGCAACCACTAAACGCATAAGTATTAATCGTGATTAGGCCGGCGGGGAGGGTGACCGAGGTGAGGGAGGTGCAACCACTAAACGCACTATCCCAAATTGCGGTTAGGCCGGCGGGGAGGGTGACCGAGGTGAGGGAGGTGCAACCAGCAAACGCACCCTCCCCAATTACGTCTACGCTGTCGGGGAAGGTGACCGAGGTGAGGGCTTTGCAACCAATAAACGTAAGCTGCCCAATATCGGTTACGGTGTAGGTGATGCCACCATGTGTCACGGTGGCGGGGATGACCAGTGCGCCGGCGGCGGTGGTGGCGATGGCGGGGGAGGGGGGATATCTGACACTGCCCACCTGTGCGGTGCCATCTGCATTAAGGGTAAATTCCATATTTAAGGGCGTGCTGCCGTTCAGTGCATTTGGCACTGATATGGTTTGCTCACCTGCCCCAAACGCCACCCCCTGTAGCATGGTCAGCGATAGTGCAAGGGCAAGCATTAAAGCAAAAAATCTTTTTAGGTTCATTATCTTCTCTCCTTTTTTCATATGATTTCTCTATTTTAGCATATTTTGGGGTGGGGGGCAACCATGTAGGGGACGGGTTTCCCATCCCGCCCGAAAACATAACAATAACCCGCAAACAATGCCCCGCGCCGATTTTTTGGGTTGGGGGTGGCCTGCGGTTGTGCGGGCTTTTGCCCGTGTTTCTGGGCGGGCTGATGCCCGTGCGGGCGCAGGTCGCCCCCAACACGGAAAAGCGGGGGGGGGAGTTAGTTGTTAGCGATTAGGGATTAGGCGTTACTAAAGGGCAGTACATCACAACAGACGGGGGCGGGGCGGGTGCCAGCCGAGCGAGCGAGGCGACAGGCACCAAATCCGTAGCCACGCCCCCGCCGAAGATATCGGTTGGATAGGAGTAGGGTGCAAAAGTTTAGCCCACCTGCGCTTTTTGCAGGTGGGCCATTTAAAGTTTTTGTTCAAACTTTTTCCAAAAAGTTTGCGGGGCTTGGGGCAGAGCCCCAAGGTCTGTGGTTTTCACCCCACCCATATCTTGCCATCGGGGATTATCTCTCTACGACTGCGGCGTTCTCGCACGGCCAGCGACAATGCAAGCGACACGGGGCCGACACGTCCGAGGAACATCGACACAATGAGCACCGCCTTTGAGAGTCCCCCAGTCAGTGCGGTGACCCCTGAGCTAAGCCCCACTGTGGCAAAGGCCGACACCTGCTCAAACAGCACATCAACCGAGGCAAGATCGGGGTGGTCGTCTATCAAATCAAAGTATATTATTGAGCTACCAAGTCCCACCACCAGCACGGCGATAAACACGACGGTAAGCGCCTTATAAACCGCCTCATGAGGCACACGACGCCTGAGCATGATGGTATCACTCTGCCCACGCAGTACACCGTAGACCGTCATGATGATGACCGTCACGGTGGTGAGCTTTATGCCACCGCCTGTCGAGCCGGGGGCCGCACCTATGATCATGAGCAGACTGGCGATATATTTTGTGGGTTCGTGCAGTAGTTCGAGGTTTATGGTGTTAAATCCCGCTGTACGGAAGGTGACCGATTGGAACAGGGCATTTATTGGGCGCTGTTCGAGGGGAAGCGAACCGAGTGTGGCGGGGTTATTCCATTCGATGAGCAGTACACTTAAAAATCCCACCGCCAACAACACCCCTGTGACAATGAGCACGATGCGGGTGTGGAGCATGAGGTTTCGGCGGGTTGGCCAGTGCATGAGGTCGTGTATAACCACAAAACCGATACCCCCCACCACGATAAGCCCCATTATAACCGATAACACCCATGGATCATCGGCATAGCCTGTGAGGGAGGCAAAGGGGGTCTGAAATCCGAGCAGGTCAAATCCCGCATTGCAGTAGGCCGAAATCGAGAGGAAAACCGACAGCCAAATCCCTTGCGGTGTGCCGTATTCGGGCACGAGTGATGCGGCCAAAAGCAGGGCACCACACAGCTCTATTATGAGCGAGCCTTTTATGACAAATTTTATAAGCCCTCTAACCTCGGCAAAGCTCTCAAAGCCGCCTGATTCTCGGGCAAGTGACATGTCCCTCAGTCCGAGTTTGCGTCCTATCATGATATTAAAAAAGGTGGTGAAGGTGACAAGCCCAAGGCCACCGATTTGTATAAGTAGCAAAATCACCCCTTGGCCAAACAGCGACCAATGGGTGACGGTATCGTATACCACAAGGCCGGTGACACAGGTGGCCGAGGTGGCGGTGAACAGCGCATCATAAAAAGGCGTGACAACACCACTGCGTGTCGAAAACGGGAGCATCAACAGCAGTGTGCCGACAAGAATTATAACCCCAAAGCTGGCGCATATGACCCGTATGGGGCGATTTGCGAATTTTTTTTGTCTATCCGGCATTTGCTTCATGATGTCGGCACCCCTTCCCTATCTACGCCTGAGATGATTTTGGCTTTTGGGAGAGGTGATCACGGCTTTTTCGGATGAGATTTTTGTCGTTGTCAAACGAGACCATGCGCTCGGCCTGATCTATGGGCACCCAGCGCAGTTCGCTGATTTCCTCCTCCTGCCGTTTGGGTGTATCCCCCAAAGAGCGCCCCAAAAAGTAGATAACCTGCTTTTTGATGTAGGGTTTTGGGTAGTACTCGACGCACTCACGAAACCCTTCTTCAAGGCTTATGGAGATATTTGTCTCCTCTTTGACCTCACGCAGGGCTGTTTGACTTTCGCTCTCGCCCTGTTCGACATGCCCCTTAGGGAATGACCAATGTCCACCAAAGCGGTGGCGGATAAGTAGGAGTTCCAACCCACCGCCATGATAACGGTAGACCAAAGCCCCACAAGATTTTTCCCATTTCATATTTTTGATACTCCTGATTCTCATAATAAAAGGAAACGCCGAGCAAATACCCCCGACGCTGTAGCCCATGCTACACTTCTACCTTATAATATACCACGTTTTTAGGAAATATAAAAGAGGGAAAATTTATTAAATGCTGTCAATAAGTCTCATATCATCCTTGACCGTGGGTTCGAGTTCTGTTACGTTACAGCGGTTAAGGGTGAGCATACGGCGCATCTTTTTTTCCTCGTCGTCGGCGTAGAACAGATAGGATACCCCCTCTTTTTGGGCACGCCCGGTGCGACCTATACGGTGGACATATGCCTCGTTCTCTTGTGGCATATCGTAATTGAACACCGCCTCAACATCATCCACATCTATGCCACGGGCGGCCACATCGGTGGCGATTAGCATGGCCACCTTGCCATCTTTGAACTTGGCCAGTATCTGGTTGCGCTCACTTTGGCGCATATCCCCATGGATGCAATCGGCACTCATGCCCCGCTCAGCCAGCTGTTCACTCAGCCTTGCGGTGGTGTACTTGGTGTTACAAAACACCATAACCCTTGCATAGCCCTTCTCCTCCATGATGTGGCAAAGGTTTGCCAGTTTTTGGCGACCCATACACTTCATAATGTACTGATGGATATTGGGACGGCTCTCCTCCACGGGGCGGACGGTCACTTCCTCGGCATCACGCTGATATACCCAACCTATATCCATAACTTCACGTGAAATTGTGGCCGAGAACATGGCCACTTGCTGTTTTGCCTTTATGCTGTCGAGTAGTTTGCGCACATCCTGGAAAAAGCCCATGCTGAGCATCTCGTCGGCCTCGTCCAACACCACAGTGGTGGCCTTGGAGATATCGACGGTGCGGCGTTTTTGATGGTCGAGCAGACGCCCAGGGGTGGCTACCACTATGTGAGCCCCCTTCTTAAAGGCATTTATCTGCTTTTGCATGGGCATACCGCCTGTGGCCGCCACAATCTTTATACCGGGCAGAAAATGTATAAGCTCCTGTAGCTCGTCCTTTATTTGCATGGCAAGTTCTCTTGTGGGGGCAAGTATTACGGCCTGCACATGGCGAGCATCTATGTCAATGCGCTCTATTATGGGTATGCCAAAGGCGCAGGTCTTGCCCGTACCTGTGGGGGCCTTGGCTATTATATCTCTGCCCTCTTTTAGTATGGGGATGGCCTTTTCTTGTATCTCGGTCAGGGTGGTAAAACCCATGCGACCGAGGGCTTTTGTTATCTCGGATTTCATCTCTATGGGATAATCAGTCAAAATATTTTCTCCTTATATTATATACAATGTAGCTTGTCAGTTTATCTGTGTATTCTGCCGGAAATGTTTGCGCCCTATAAGCATAAGGGTACCCCCCACCAAAAATAGCGATATTATGGAAAGTATGGCAAAGGAACTGCGCCCTGTGCCTTGGCGAACCATAGCGTATATGGCAGGGCCGAGCACGGCGGCGAACTTGCCGAATATATCGAACACCCCAAAATATTCGCCTGATTTCTCTTTTGGTACCATCTTGCCAAAATGAGAGCGCGAGAGTGCCTGTATGCCCCCCTGCACAAGCCCCACCATAAAGGCCAGTGCCCAAAATATCTGTGTGGCTTGTCCCATGGTGAGGAACTGTTCCTCTATGCCAAAGCCCATGTAAAAACCGGTGATACATATTACAAAATATAACCCTATAGCCGCTGTCAGCAGATTGACCGTGCCGACTCTGGCGGCCAGTTTGCCAAATAGTATGGCACAGGGGAAGGCCACAAGCTGAGTGACCAGAAGTGCCAAAATCATGCCGGTGCTGTCAAGGCCGAGGGTCGCACCATAGGCCGTTGACATGCTTATAACGGTGTTGACACCATCTATATAAAAGAAGTAGGCCAGTATAAAGAAGAGTAGCCCTTTGTTTTTAGCCATTTCTCGCAGGGTGGCGGCGATGGATTTAAGCGAATCGCCTACAAGCTGTGATTTTTGCCTGTCCTTGCCATAGCGTTGGTGGCAATTTTTAAGAAAAGGTATCGAGAATATACCCCACCACAACACGGCGATAAATAACGACATTTTGGTGGCGGTAATGGTGTCTATGCCTATGTTCTCACCAAATGTGATAAGCCCGATGGAGATAAGGAAAGGTATAGTACTACCCCCTATGTAGCCCATGGAGTAGCCCCATGATGACACCCTGTCCATGCGCTCGGGACTGCTCACCTCGACCAAAAAGCTGTCATAAAGCATATTTGAACCACAAAACCCTATATGTGATACCACATAGCCCACCAGCATAAGTTGCCAACTGCCCACGAGAGCGCATATGCCTGTGAACAGTATGCCGAGCACCAAAAACACCGAAAACAACTTCTTTTTCATGCCTTTGTAGTCGGCCACTGCCCCGAGAAAGGGGGATAATACTGCGGCAACCCCTGTGGCGATGGATGTGCCCACACCCCACCAAAAGTCGCCATCTTGTCCAAATGCGGCACAGGTTGAGGCGAAGTATATGGGGAATATGGCCGCCAGCATAGTGGTGGCATAGACCGAGTTTGCCCAGTCATATGTTATCCAACTGCGCTCCTCTTTTGTAAACTTCATACCGATACCCCCTCAAAATTTTCACACATCATCATATTTAAATCGCTTTGCTCAAATGTCGGTTCGAGCAGCAGGCTTATAAAAGCGGTGGCATCTGGGATAGCACTATCAAAAAGTGGCATGAGGGAGTGGGCGGTGTGTCGGTCGGGTAACTGCTTTGGCAGACAGAGGGTGGAAAAGCTCGCGCGCTTACCCAAAATAACCTCGGCGGTCTGCACGGTGCCACGATGATCGAGCAGGTGGGTGGCTTTATGGAATGTACCGACCGCCTTTGTCAGTTGCTCGGTGGTCACGGTGGGGTAGGCCACTGATAAAGCCGTGATGTCCACATCTTTGACGCCGGGCAGAAGTCCCCCCCGCTTTGTCACCCCCTGTGTAAACCTGTCCATTATGAGCAGATCAAAGGCCGATTCAAGGCGTTGGTGCTCTATAGAGGTATGGGAATGGCGGTTGACCTCGGGGTGACAAGCACGGTCGAGGGTGTAGTGACAGCAAAACCCCATAAGGTAAGCACAGGTGGCGGGAGTCCAGTTTTCTCTGGTGGGCCACAGGGTGGCAAAAAACTCGGCCGCACTGTGTCGATGGAGTTCGTGACCAAAGGCCGATACGGGGTTTTTTGACAGTGGTTTGTGATAAAACAAAACATCAGGCCCCTGCACACCCAAATAAAACATGGCGGGATGTCTCTTTATATACTGTTTTGCGTTATTATTTGCATTTCGAGCGGCTAATCGCCCAAAATAATGATGCGCCGCCACAGCAGGCATACCATCACCCCTCGCATAAAAATCTCGCCCGTCCTCGGGCGAGGCCTTCTAAATAAGATTTTAGCGTGATGTTTCACACTATATCACTTTCAACTATAATACCACACAACCGCCCAAGTTAAAACATAAAATAAAATATTTTGCCCTCTTAGAGGCAGAAGTCAGAAAATAGAGGATAGAAAGATCAAGGGCGTAAATTTACCTTTTGCCCTTTTCTATCCTCTATCCTCTAATATCTATCTTCTATTAGCAGCCACAGCCGTTGTTATTACCGATGGCTGTGGCACCCGTGCCACAACTTCCGGCGAAAACAAACAACACTATGATTATGAGTAGAATGATCCAAATCCAGTTGTTTCCAAGTCCGAAAGAGGAACCGCAATCTGTATTGCAACCGTTACCGAACATGAGCGTACCTCCTAAAATTTTATTGCTTACACCACATACTATGCATTATCCATATCATGTGACACAAAGAGCATAAGCCAAACAAAATTGCCAATATTAAATACCAAGCACACCACAAGTTATGAGCAGGAAAGGAATAAACTCATTTATGTTTGAATTTAACGGTTTTAGCCGTCGCACTAATTTAATAATCAATCACAGTATAAGCCTTGCGGCCTCATTTGGGCACACCTATATCGGCAGCGAGCATCTGCTGCTGGGCATTCTCAAAGATGGAAGCGGCCCCGCCTTTCATGCACTGTCGGGGCGAAATGTAACATTTTTACCCTGTAAAGAGGCTCTCATTAGGGCGGTAGGCAAAGGTTCTCCCTCCTGCCTTACAAATGAAGACTTTACCCCCCGCTGTAAAAAAATCCTCGAAAATGCCACTGTTATCGCAGGTGCCGCCTCCCGCCCACAGGTCGGCCCCGAGGAACTTCTCACCGCCATACTCCGAGAACCCGATTGCCGTGCCGGCGTCATACTCAAGGGCATGGGCACCTCACCCGATCAACTGCTTTTGGCCCTACAGGCACTGCCCGGCGGGGAATGTGCCAGCGACTCACTCTCGGCCGACAAGCGCACACGGGGGGCACAACCCCAGCGCCCTGTGCGCACCTCCGCCCGCACAAACCTGCTCGACCGCTACAGCCGTGACCTCACAGACCAGGCACGCTTTGGACGCCTTGACCCTGTGGTGGGGCGGGACAAAGAGATAAGTCGTGTGGTGCAGATACTCTCTCGCCGCACAAAAAACAACCCCTGCATCTTAGGCGAGGCGGGAGTCGGCAAGACCGCTATAGCCGAGGGACTGGCACAGGCCATTGTGGCAGGCAAGGTACCAAGCAATTTAAAACACACCCGCCTACTCTCTCTCGATTTGAGCAGTATGGTGGCCGGCACAAAATATCGTGGTGACTTTGAGGAGCGCATAAAAAGCATCGTTGAGGAGGTCATCGCCGCCGGCAACATCGTACTTTTTATAGATGAAATTCACAACATCATCGGCACAGGTGCGGCCGAGGGTGCAATAGATGCCGCCAATATCTTAAAGCCTCAGCTTGCCCGAGGGGAACTGCAGGTCGTGGGTGCGACCACTCTGGCCGAGTACCGCAAATATATCGAAAAAGACGCCGCCCTCGAGCGACGTTTTCAAAGCGTATCGGTTGAAGAACCCACCGAGGACATGGCCATAACCATACTCAAAGGACTGCGCTCCAATTATGAGCGTCACCACGGCCTTGGCATAAGTGACGAGGCTATAAAGGCGGCGGTGGCATTGTCGGTGCGCTATCAACCCGACCGCCGTTTGCCCGATAAGGCCATAGATTTGCTTGACGAATCGGCCGCACGCCTGCGTCTGACCAGCGTAGAAATCCCCCCCAATATAGAACAGCTTGAGGAACGCCTGCAAGCTACACTGCACAAAAAGGAATCGGCAGTCTGTGGGCAGGATTACGAACTTGCCGCCACCTTGCGAGATGTCGAACAGTCACTTCGCACCGAGCTTGCCTGTGCCCGTCGCATGTGGAGACAGCGCAGCAACCGTGACACATTGCAGGTCACCTCGGAAGATATCGCCGAGCTTATGGCCGAAATCACCGGCATAGACAGCGCCGTCATCACCGAAGATCAAAGCCTACGCCTATTGCGCCTTGAGGAACTTCTTCACAACGAGGTGGTGGGACAGGAGGAGGCGGTGGGTTCGGTGGCCAGAGCCATACGCCGCAACCGTGTGGGACTGCGTGACCCACACAAGCCTATAGGTTCATTTTTATTTTTAGGCCCCACAGGTGTGGGCAAGACACAGCTATCAAAAGCTTTGTCCCACAACCTGTTTGGAGATGAGAAGTCCCTTGTGCGTCTGGATATGACCGAATATATGGAGGGGCATAGCCTGTCAAAACTTATAGGCACACCCCCCGGCTATGTCGGGTTTGACCAGGGCAGTCACGCCTTTGAACAAATCCGCCGTAAACCCTATTCGGTGGTGCTTTTTGACGAGGTGGAAAAGGCACACCCCGATATATGGGGCATACTGCTACAAGCCATGGACAACGGTGTTGTGACCGATGCGCAGGGGCGCAAGATAAATTTTCGCAATACGGTGATAATACTCACCTCCAATCTGGGATATCAGCACATCACCGAGGGGCGGGAGTTTGGCTTTGGAAATGCCGACACAGATCAGCGCAAAAATGTCATGAAAAAGTCGGTCATGGCCGAGCTGCGCAAGACATTTCGTCCCGAGTTTATAAACAGACTTGACGACATAATAATATTTGAAAAGCTTTCTCGGGTAGAAGTTGGGCGCATAGCGGGGCAATTTTTGTCCCAGGTGACCCGTCGCCTTTTGCAAAGGGGTATCGCCGCCGAATTTTCGCAGGAGATGTTAACAGCACTCACCGACCAAGGTTTCGACCAACAGTACGGCGCACGCCCCTTGCACCGTGCGGTACAAACCCTTGTGGAGGACCCCCTGTCCACCGCCATCCTAAAGGGCGACTTAAAAAGTGGCGAGCGGGTACGCTGTGGCTACAGCGAGGGGCTAACGATTGAGAAACTACAACCGGCTGTTAAGAGTTAGGAATTAGGAGTGAGGAATTAAGGGCTTTTTAGAGGATAGAAAAGGTCAAGGACATACGGTTGCCCTTGACCTTAAATATAAAATAATCGCAACGCGATACAATAATTACTCATTCCTGATTTTCCTTAATCCCCCTTAACTCCTCTAATATAATTGAACAAATACTGTTGCACCAACCCTGCATGTTCCTCAAGCTCTTTTGGCAGGCCATCGGGTAGGATTTGTTCCATGGCACGGCCTATCCAGACATCGATTGGGAAAGCATCGGCATGACCGAATCCATATAGCAGAGCGCAACTGGCAACCTTGATCCCCACCCCTTTTATTTGACAGAGGTGTTTTACGGCCTCGGGGGTGGGCATGGCGGGCAGTGTGTCCAGCCTGACCGTGCCATCGCAGACACATCGGGCGGCATCGAGCAGGTACTTTGCCCTAAAGCCCGCTCGCAGGGGTGTTAGCTCTTCGAGACTACAGGCCGCTAAACTCTCGGCCGTGGGAAAGCTAAACAACCCCTCATCCAACTGCTCACCAAGCAGTTCGCACAGCCGTTGTACGATGCCGGTGATGCGGGGTATATGGTTGTTTTGGCTTATGATGAATGTGCACAGGGTTTCCCAACCCTCTTGGTTCATAACCCTTAGCCCCGGCGTGAAATCGGCCACCGGCACAAGGCTTTGAAAGTTTCTCATGCGCTCACGCAGTCCTATGTAGTCTCTGGACAGGTCAAAATACGGCACCCATATGTCCAAAAACTCATTCTCTGTGGTGTTGTAGAAAATGAGGGTATCGGGTTTGGGTTGGGCGAGTGTTAGGGGGCGATTTTGCCCCACGCCTCTAAATCCCTCCTCACAGGGTGCAAAACGAAAGCATTGCCCACAAAACAGGGTTTGTTCAAGGTCAAAATCCTCCACCTCACTCACAATGAGGTTTTGTCCGTCAGCGGCGTACACCATAATTATATATTCCTTTCCCAAGGCCAATGTGTACAAAACACATGTTGATAACAACTGCCTTATATACAAAATCAGTCATAACCTTACATGTCAATATTTTATCACATTTTGACGATATTGCATATATAAATTCAAGTGCTGAATTATTTCACTCGAATTGACAAGGCGCGTAAACTATTTGTTAAATTTCTCACAGTCTATATTTTAATTTTACATTTATTGCAAAATAGGATTGTTGAAGTTTTTTTGCTTTGCAAGGGGAGATTTCCACACTTTCAACAGGGTTTTCAACACTGCAAATCTCGTATTCCATATTTTAGGCGGCAAAACAATACATTTTGTATATTCATCGCCCCCCCAAGTAGACTATTCCGGTATACTTGTACTCCACAGTACACACTTATAACAAATCGGATATTCTCAAATTTTTTTATGAAATTGGGGAAGAATTTGCTTATAAAGCGATGTAATCGAGAATAATATGCACATATTTTGCCAAAATATCAAAGGGTAACTCATTACTAATTTCATAGCTGATAATAAAGGCAAAGGGGGCGGCCGACATGGTGCGTGGGGTCAATAAGAAGGTTGTTGAGGTTGTGGATATGGAGCATGAATATTTTGAACGGGCAATTTTGTTTGTCAAGGAACAACAAAATGACCGTGAAGATCCGGTACTACGGCAGGAAGCCGGCCGATACATCAAGGAACTGCATTACCGACCCGGCAGGCGGGGGCGGTTTGGACGCTGGGCACTGCTGCTGTTTCAGCTTGGGTGTGCGGCAGCGGTCGGAGCGGCGGTCATGGGATTCTTGGGGGTGTGATCCCCCCTACCCTCTCCCAATGTATACCACCCCAAACAAAAAACTGCACAGTTTTATAAAATTTTGCCCTTTTCACCTTTGCCAAAAGGTCGAATTATGCTATAATGAGATAACATATGCAATTTTGAGAGTGGTGTTCTTTCCCACCTCACCACATACGGAGGACTTAATGCAGGAACAAAGTAGACGCGAACAGATAAAAAATGAGGCCATAGTGGCCGGTCGCAACGCTGTGGCCGAGCTTCTGCGCTCAGGGCGTGAAATCGACAGCCTATACATACAAAAGGGGGAACGTGAGGGCAGTATTGTGGCCCTCATAGCCAAGGCAAAACAGCGTGGCATCCCCGTAAAAGAGGCCGACCCCCGCAAGCTCGAGGCACTTTGCGGAGTGAATGCTCATCAAGGTGTTGTAGCTGTGACTGCCGCTTGGGAGTACGTAGAGCTTGCAGACCTATTAAAACTCGGTGGCGATAGCCCGTTTTTTGTGCTGTGCGACCACATTGAGGACCCGCACAACCTCGGCGCAATACTTCGCACCGCAGAGGCGGCCGGCGCCCATGGGCTTATCATCCCAAAAAGAGGCGGGGTAGGACTCACCCCCACAGTGGGCAAATCCTCGGCCGGCGCACTGGCTCACCTGCCTGTGGCTCGAGTGTCCAATATCGCCGCTACTGTGACCGAACTCAAACAGCGGGGCATCTGGGTATACTGCGCCCACATGGAGGGCACACCTTGGTGTCAGGTCGATTACCGAGGTGGTGTGGCACTCGTGGTGGGCAGTGAGGGTTCCGGCGTGAGTCGAGTTGTGCAAAAAAACTGCGATTTGGCCGTCTCATTACCCATGGTCGGCAAGGTCGGCTCGCTCAACGCATCGGTGGCCGCCGGCATAGTGCTTTATGAGATAGCAAGACAGCGCTGTGATATCACAGCCTTTGTCCCCACTAAAAAGTAGTGGGATATATTCCATACACACGCAATTATTTTTCCTTGGGAGGTTGCCATGAGCAAGGGACATGATTTAGATGATATTTTAAGAGAAGTACAAAAGCGCAAGCAGGATAAACAGTATCTGCCGGGGGAGGAACCCCCTACAAAAGTTGCGCCCGATTACGGCTCGGGAGACAACGCCCCACCAACTGTATCATTTCGTCCCCCCGCCACTCCGCCACCCCCTCCGCCTACACCCATAACACCACCAAAAAAGAAGTTCAGTATAAATGTGGAGCAGGCTCTGGCCGGCCAAAAGCCACCTGTCCCCGCCGACAAGGATGTGTTTGTCGATCCCACTTTTGGGGGAGTTGGCGAAGAAAGTAGCACCGAGGAACTGCGCCCGAGCGACCAGCTCACCCGCATGTTCAACATCCATCCCTCTAACTCGGAGCAGGCCGAGTTCCCCCATCCTGATACCGAGGACTACGAGCAACCCGACCCCTACTCGGAGCAAGATGACTCCACCTACGACGATGACGTGCTGGAATTTCGCACCCATGCCGATGCCCGCATCGTGTGGCAGGACTTCGCCAAGCTCAAAAAAGGGCTTATGATCCGCTTTTTCTCCACACTGCTCTGTTCGATTTTACTTTTATATCTCGCTTTCTCATATGAATACCCACTGCCACTCCCGCCCTTTATCTGGCCGGAGAGTGACTTGCGCATGTTCTTTGTGGCAAACCTTGCATTTTTAGTGGTGGCCATTGTCATGTGTGCCAACACGGTTGGGGGAGGGCTTATCTCCCTGTTCACCCTCAAGGCCGACAGCGACTCATTTGCTTCCATGGCGGCCTTGGGCGGGCTCGTACAGGGTGTGGCACTTGTTGTAAATCCCGACTCCTTCGCCACCGGTCTGTGGCACTACTATATGCCTGTGGTAAGCCTCATGCTCATGTTCAACACCATGGGCAAACTGTCAATGACCAATCGTATGATAGCCGGCTTTAGAACCATCGCAGGGGAACGGCGTGCCAAGTTCTCAACCGCACAGGTCAACGCCAAGGATGTCGCTCGTGAAATGACACGCGGTCAAAATCTCGACGTTCCCTATGTATGTTTCCCTGTGCGCACCGACTTCTTTGCCGACTACTTGATGCTCGCTTATGAAGAGGATTACTCGGACGAGGTGTCCAAGGTGCTCGCTCCCGTCACATTTTCTGCCTGTGTGCTTATGGCCTTTGTCTCATTTTTCTTCTCGGGCAGTGCTTTCGGTGCAATCACAGTGTTCGCCGCCGCTGTCTGTGTGGCCTCCCCCTTTGGCGCTGCACTCACCGGCAATCTCCCCATGGGGCGCATGGCTCGCCGTCTTGCCTCCTCGGGCAGCATGGTGTCGGGCTACGGTGCAGTCGAGCGTTTAGGCCGCACAAATGCTGTAATTGTCAGCTCCTCCGACCTCTTCCCCTCGGACAACATCACCCTGCACAAAATGCGGGTGTTTCAAAAGACCGCCCCCGATCAAGCCATACTCGATGCGGCCAGCGTCATTTGCAGTTGCGAATCTACCCTGAGCGGTATGTTTAGTCAGATGCTCGGGGAACATCCCGAGATGCTGCGCACCGTCGAAAACCTGATGTATGAGGACGGCATGGGGCTGTCGGCTTGGGTGGACGGCAAAAGGGTGCTTATCGGCAACCGAGAACTGATGCATCAGCACGGTATAGACCTTCCCGGCCACGAATATGAGCGTCAGTTTTATGAGCAGGGGTTTGACCTTCTTTACCTTGCAAATTCGGGGGAACTTACCGCTGTTTATGTGCTGAGTTACAACGCCGACCCCGCCACCGCCAATGCCTTGGAGGAACTGTATGAGCGTGACATAACCCTCGTAGTCTACACCACCGACCCCAATATCACCCCAAAGATGTTGCAAGATGTTTTCTCCTACCCCGCGGAACTTATAAAGGTTCTCCCCGCAAAACTGCACGAACAGGTCAAAAATATGACTGCCCCCAGAACGAGAAGCCGTGCATATGCCTCCCATAACGGCTCGGTTGCCCGCTTTATCGACACTATGATAGCAAGTGAAACCTGTCAGCGTGCGGTACTGCTCGGCACCGCTCTCCAGCTGTTTTTTGTGGTGGTGGGCTTTGCGCTTGTCACATTCATGGCCTTTATGCAAAACATGGTGGATGTCTCTTGGTTAGCGGTTATAGTATTCCAATTGGTGGGATGTGGACTTTGTAGTATTATTCCGGCTTTGAGAGGTTCGTAAGGATGCAGTAATGACGTAATTATACAAATTTTTACTTTTACAACTATACCCACCGACCCAATATCCCCTATTTCTATGCAAATTACACAATACATCGCCTGTATTTTGTCAGTACAGGCGGTGTTTTTTTCTTGTAATTTAGTCAAGTTTTATTTATAATTGGAATATGAGTTTTTAACCATGGTGACGGTTTTGTGCAATATGACACAATACGACACCTTTCCCGAGCTTTGTTGCATCTATCATTTCCGGCATAGTGATGGGCGGGGAACTCTATAACTTGTGCCGGAGAAAAGAGGATCTGACCATGAAACAGTATTTGGCGGGTAAAATTAGAAACGTTGCGTTGACCGGTCACGGCAGCTCAGGCAAGACCTCCTTGGCAGAGGCTTTGCTTTTTAAGGCAGGTGCCGCCGACCGGCTTGGAAAAATTGCCGACGGAAACACCATCTGTGACTTTGATCAGGAGGAGATTAAACGTCAAGTTTCGGTTTCCTCCACTGTAGCCCCCTTTAACTGGGGCAGTGTGAAAATAAATCTTTTGGATACCCCCGGCCTTTTCGATTTTGCCACAGGGCTTTTGGAAGGCGTGCGTGCCGCCGAGAGTGTTTTGGTGGTCGTTTCGGGCAAATCGGGTGTGTCGGTTGGTGCAGAAAAGGCATTTAAGTTGGCCTCCTCGCAGGGCAAGGCCAAAGCCTTTTTTGTCAACAAAATGGATAACGAAAACGCCGACTTTTATAAGGTTCTCGAGGAGATGAAGTCTGTATTCGGCCCTTCCATATGTCCCCTCGTGGTACCCGCTGTGCAGGACGGCAAGGTAACCTGTTATGTGAATTTGGTCGACAACAAGGCCTATGAGTACACCGCCGGTGAGGCCAAAGAGGTGGCAATGCCCGATATGGGTCACCGTCTTGAGGGTCTTTCGGCCGCCATCAGTGAAGCCGTTGCCGAGGCCGATGAGGAGCTGTTTGATAAATACTTCTCGGGTGAGCAGTTTACCCGTGATGAGCTTCTTCGTGGCATTCATGCCGGCGTGAAGTCGGGCAGTATCGCCCCCGTGTTCTGTGGCTCGGCCACAACACTTGAGGGTGTGGATATGCTTCTTGATGCCATTGTCGATCACATGCCGTCAGCTTGGGAGAGCGCCGGCGAAACCGCCACGGATGAGGGCGGCAATGATATTGAAATTGAATGCAACGACGATGCACCCCTCACGGCGCTTATATTTAAGACCGTGGCCGATCCCTTTGTGGGTAAATTGTCGTTTGTCAAGGTGGTGTCGGGCAAGCTTTCGTCCGACCAAACACCTATAAATGAGCGCACAGGTCAGCCCGAGCGTTTGGGTAAAATAATTTATGTCAAGGGCAAAAAACAAGAGGACACCGCCTTTATTACAGCGGGTGACATCGGCGCCATCACAAAGCTTGACAAGGCTGTGACCGGCGACACCCTGTGTGACCCCAAGAGGGTGGTAAAACTTGCCACCATAGATTTCCCCCTACCCTGCCTGACCATGGCCATCCGCCCCAAGGGCAAAGGCGATGAGAGCAAGGTAGCACAGGGTGTTATGCGCCTCATGGAAGAAGATCCCGTTATAACATTCGATAACGATGCCGAGACCCGTCAGCAAAAAATCTCGGGACTGGGTGAACAGCACCTCGATGTGATTTGTTCTAAGCTGTCCTCCAAGTTCGGCACTTCGGTCGAGCTGATAAAACCCCGCATGGCCTACCGCGAGACCATCCGCAAGAGTGTCGAGGCCGAGGGCAAACATAAGAAACAATCGGGCGGGCATGGCCAGTACGGACATGTGTGGATTCGTTTCGAACCTTGTGAGGGCGAAGGACTTGTATTCGCCGAAGAGGTTGTGGGCGGCAAGGTGCCCAAGAGTTACTTCCCTGCCGTTGAAAAGGGGCTGGGCGACTGCATAAAACACGGTCTCATCGCCGGTTACCCCATGGTGGGACTCAAAGCTGTCCTGTATGAGGGCTCATACCATGATGTTGACTCCTCCGAGATGGCCTTTAAGATGGCCGCCTCTCTGGCCTACAAGGCGGGTATACCCAAGGCAAGCCCCGTACTGCTCGAGCCGTTTGGAAGCCTCAAGGTGTATGTGCCCGACACAAACACCGGCGACATCATCGGTGAGATGAACAAGCGTCGCGGGCGTGTGCTGGGCATGAATCCCACCGACGATGGCCAGCAGGAGATCGAGGCCGAGGTGCCAATGGCCGAGATGCACGACTTCTCGATATATCTGCGCCAGCTCACCCAAGGTCGTGGGCACTACATCCTAACCTTTGAGCGTTACGAACAGCTTCCCCAACAGCTCGAAGCCGCCGTTGTAGCCGAGGCCAAGGAGATGAACGAGGAAGAGCACTGATTGAGAGGATAGATAAGGGCTTTAAGAGCAATTAGGAATTAGTAGTTAGTAATGATTGTATCGCTTTGCGATAGATTTATATTTAAGGGCATTTAGATATTAGTTAAGGTCAAGGACAACCGCGTGTGGTGTCCTTGACCTTTTCTATCGTCTATCCTATATCATCTCTGTAGACAAATACCGCTCCCCGCCATCCGGCAGTAGCACCACGATGGTTTTACCGACATTTTGCGGTTCTTTGGCCAACTGTGTTGCCACCCACAGTGCCGCCCCCGACGATATGCCACATAGTACCCCCTCGGTGTGGGCAAGGGTGGCCACCGCCTTGTATGCATCTTGATGTTCCACGCCCATCGCCCTGTCGTAGACGTTACGATCGAGGTTTTGGGGTACGAAGTTTGCCCCTATCCCCTGTAGCTTATGGGGGCCCGCTTTGCCTCCACCCAGCAGTGGTGAATCTGCGGGTTCGACCGCCACCACCTCAATCCCCGGATTTTTCTCCTTGAGATAGCCACCTATGCCACTTATTGTGCCACCCGTACCCACACCGGCCACAAAGATATCAATTTCCCCGCCAGTATCCCGCCAAATCTCGGGGGCTGTGGTTTTGCGATGGGCATCAGGGTTATCGGGGTTATCGAACTGCCCCGGCATAAAGCTACCCGGGGTATTTTCAGCCAAGCGGTGCGCCTCATCTATAGCCCCCTGCATTCCAAGCGTTCCCGCCGTGAGCACTACCTCGGCACCGTAGGCTGCGAGGAGTTTGCGGCGTTCCATACTCATGCTGTCGGGCATGGTTAATATTACCTTGTAGCCCTTGCCGGCCGCCACCGCCGCAAGACCTATGCCGGTATTGCCCGAGGTCGGTTCTATGATGGTAGCACCCACCTGCAACCATCCCCGCTGTTCGGCCTGTTCTATCATATGGAGTGCTACCCTATCTTTCACACTGCCCGCAGGCTCGAAGTATTCGAGTTTTGCCACTATTTTGGCCTGCAATTTTTCCTTTTGTTCGTACTGTTGCAGTCGCAACATGGGGGTATTACCCACAAGCTGTGAAAATGTTTGTGCAATGCCTGCCATATATCCGCCCTCTTTCTTTTTTTCTTATTATGCACCTATTATTATTTAATTTCAATAGCAATAAAATTTTTGGCGGGTGTTTTTGAATATTTTAAAACCTTTGACAAATCATAATCATATCTCACTTTTATAGGGAGGTAAGTTTGAAAATAAATTTCAAACTTATATTTTAGAAGCCGTTTTTCTGGGCACTTCGTGACAACCGAAAAACATGGCGCTTTATGACCATTTTTTGTGGTTATTTTGTGTCTGCCAAAAAGGAATGCTCATAATAATAAATTATAAGAGGATGTAGTGATTATGAATTTTATTGATAAAATTGCACTTGCACTGATAATTGTCGGCGGGCTTAATTGGGGTGGCATCGGTCTTTTTACGTTTGATACTGTCGCCTGGATTGGCGGTGGGCAGGATGCACTTTTTAGCCGTATAATTTATTCCCTAGTGGGGCTTGCGGCGGTTTGGTGCATTACACTGCTTTTCCGTGAGTATTCGTCCACGAAATAGCTTTTTGATGTTGCGGGAGGGCCGGCAAGCTCTCCCCAGCATTTTTATATGCGCATAACCGCCGATAATTTATTTTATTGGGTATATTTTTATGCGGCTTATAATATAATCTTTATTAGTTTATAAGTGAAGTTTTCACCCACCTTGCGTAAAGTAATGTTTGTCGCTTTTTTTATCTAATTTTTTACATATAATTCCAAAGTTTTCTTCTTTGCTTTTTTAATTGTCCAAGTGTCCTAAAATATGTCCTGTTTTTGTGAATTTTGTCATGTAGGTCAAAATTTCTTACTAAAGTATATCTATTATTTCCTCTTTACAAGCGCATGATATTGCTATACAATTTAATTACATCTCTACAATTTATTTGTAAAATTTTAGGTAAAATATCCAAATTTCTCCATGTTTTTTTACACTGAAGTGTTAGATTATAAATTGTTGCACTCGTCGGGAATTTTTCACTTCGCACCCACAAAGAAAATAACATGAAGGAGTAGGGCTTATGTACAAGACGATTTTAAACAACGGCTCGATTCAGCTAAAAAGAAGCGCAAAAAATCGCAATGACGCCATCAAAAAAGCGGCCCAACCCTTGGTTGAATGTGGGAAGATCACCCCGGGATATATAAACCAAATGATCGATGCTGTGGATCATTTTGGGCCTTATATGGTGCTTGCACCCGGGATTGCGCTCGTGCATAGCCGTCCAAGCGAAAATGTATTGGAGGACTGCATGAGCCTGCTTACACTCAGCCAACCGGTAGTATTTGGACATCCCCTGCACGACCCCGTTCACACAATATTTGTTGTGGCGGCAAAACAGCCCGGACACCACGTCCGTGCCCTGCAAGATATCGCCTGTCTGCTCATAGACACCGACTTTGTGGATGCGCTAGACACCATAGGCGATACAAACGGGCTTTTGAAGTACTTCGAACCCCTCGACCGTGCCTCAAATGAGTAATTTGCATTACAACCCCAAAAACCGCAAACGCAA
>CAYJGR010000043.1:9971-20017 GCA_964370005.1 uncultured Oscillospiraceae bacterium | reverse complement strand
ACGTTCGAATCTAAATTAGCAAATTAAATAAATATGCAGACAATATGCAAAGCCTACCGCACCCGATTTGGGGAAAATAAAAACTCCACTGAAAACCTCTAAAACAAGGCTATCAGCGGAGTTTGTGGCACCCCCGGCGCGAGTCGAACGCACGATTTGCCCTTAGGAGGGGCATGTTATATCCACTTAACTACGGGGGCGTATTTAATTTTTTTGCATATAAATGCTGTATTTAGACTGGAACGGTTTAATACTTAGGAGGGGTTTATTATATCCATTTAACTAAGAGGGCGTATTCTGTGTTTTTGCGCACTGTGTCGCCTGTCCATTTTACCCTTTGTGGGTATATTTGTCAACAATATATAGACAGGCGACACACAAATTCATCTAAGCAGTCGTTCCAATACCTCGGTGAGCTCGTCCACCTTCTCGCTGAGCTCCTCACTGTCGGCCGAGTGCTTTATGCATCCCTCAAGGTGGGCGGTCAATATCTCTCGGTTGACACTGCGCAGGAGCGCTTGGGTGGCAAATAGCTGGGTGGAGATGTCAATGCAGTAGCGGTCTTCCTCCATCATGCGCAGTATGCCCTCTATTTGCCCCTTGGCTGTGCGCAGCATCTTCTCGGTTTTCTTTCTATCAGCTCTCATGGTGTTCTCCTCAGCTTTTTTGGGCTATGGATATGACCTCATATCCTGCATCGGTTACAGTCTTTGTAAGCTCTGCATCTGTGGCGGTGCTGTCGGGGGTTATGCTCACAGTGGCGATCTTTTGCTCCAAATCCACCACGGCACTCACCCCTGCAATCTCGCCCAATACCTTCTCAACCCTGGCCGAACAATGCCCACAGCTCATGCCCTCTATTGTCATAATCATTTGTTTCACTGTCTGTTCCTCCTTATTCTTATGTGTTATGTTATTTTCATCGGTGGCTTTTATTCTGCTTTTCACATTGAAAAAACGCAGGCGTAGGGCGTTGCTGACCACGCAAACCGAACTTAAGCTCATGGCGGCCGCCGCAAACATCGGATTTAACTGCCAACCAAGCAGGCCGTAAAACATCCCCGCCGCAATAGGTATACCCAACAGATTGTAAAAGAATGCCCAAAATAGATTTTGCTTTATATTGCGCATAACGGCACGGCTGAGCGATAGACCGCTTATAACGTCTCGCAAATCGTTCTTTAACAGTATCACGTCGGCCGATTGCAGGGCTATATCACTCCCCGCCCCTATGGCAAATCCAACATCGGCTCGGGCAAGGGCGGGGGCATCGTTTATGCCATCCCCCACCATAGCAACCCGCCGTCCCTTGGACTGCAAACGGGCAACTTCGGCCTCCTTATCGGTGGGTAGAACCTCGGCTATGATGCCATCAAGCCCCAAACCCTCGGCAATCGCTCCCGCTGTGTGGCGGTTGTCCCCTGTCAGCATATACACCTGTAGCCCCATGCCTTTCATGGCCGCTATGGCCGCCGCACTCGTATTGCGTAGACTGTCGGCCACACCTATCACCCCGAGTGGGCTTGACCCCATCCCAAAATACAGCGGTGTTTTGCCCTGCTCGGCTAAGCTTTGACCTATAGCAAGCATTTGCGCCATTTCGACCCCCTGTGCCTGCATGAGAGCGGGGGTGCCACTGCAAATGCTTTGCCCCTCACAACTCCCCACTACACCCCGCCCCGGCAAGGATTCAAAACCGGTGAGGGTTAGAGGCTTTGTGCCCTGTTGTATCGCATATTCAAGTACGGCCTTTGCCAGAGGATGCTCCGAATGCTGCTCAATGGTGGCGGCCAGCTGTAACAGTCTTTCTGCGCTCACACCATCGGCGGGAAGAAGGTCGGTAAGGCGGGGCACACCCTCGGTGAGGGTACCGGTCTTATCCAGCACAACCGTGTCAATTTTCCCCGCCTGCTCGAGCACTGTAGCACTGCGAAACAGTATCCCTTGCTGTGCGCCCCGCCCCGCACCCACCACAATGGCCGTGGGGGTGGCCAGTCCCAATGCACATGGGCAGGATATAACCAGCACCGCAATGCCACAGGACAGAGCAAAGGCAATCTCTGCACCGACCGCCAACCACACCGCTATGCTTATAAGTGCAATCGCTATAACGACAGGGACAAACACTCCGCTTACCCTATCGGCCAATTTGGCTATGGGAGCCTTGGAAGCGCCTGCCTCCTCCATAAGTCTTATTATTTGAGACAGGGTGGTTTCACTGCCCACCCTCTCGGCTCTTATTTGCAGATATCCCGAGGTGTTGAGCGTGGCCGAGGTGACACTCGACCCCTCAAGTTTCTCGACAGGTAGGCTCTCGCCGGTTATGGCCGATTCGTCCACCCACGAACCCCCGGCCACCACCATGCCATCAACGGGGATATTCTCACCCGGTCGCACCGCCACTATGTCCCCCACCTGCAAACTGCCTGTGGGTATGCTCTGCTCCACACCCTCCCGCAGGACAGTGGCCGTGGCGGGGGCAAGTTTCATCAGACCGGCCAACGCCTGGGAGGTCTTACCCTTTGCCCTGTGTTCCAGATGTTTGCCCACTGTCACAAGGGTTAAAATCATACCGGCCGATTCAAAATACAGCGACATGCCGTAGTGCTCCACCAGCTCGGGCAGGCCGTGCGAAAGTCCCCACACCATGCGGTAGAGCGCAAAAATGCTGTAACCGAGTGCCGCCACACTGCCTATTGCAATGAGCGAATCCATATTGGGGGCACGACGTGCAATGGCCGCAAATCCACCTGTGAAGTAGGAATGGTTAAGCATCACAATAGGTATGCAGAGCAAAAGCTGTGTGAGGGCACCAATCATCATATTTTCATGGCCGTGAAATACACTCGGCAGTGGCCACCCCATCATATGCCCCATCGAGAGATAAAACAGCGGCAACAAAAACGCCACCGATACCCACAGGCGTAGGGAAGTGTTTTCACTCGGTGTTGGTGGGGCTGTCGGGGTTTCCTCACTTTTGGAGGTCGCGCCATATCCCGCACCCACAACTGCCTTTATTATGGCGGCGGAGTCGATTTTTGCGGGGTCATACTCGACCGCCATGGAATTGCCAAGCAGGTTTACCGCCACCGTCTGCACCCCGTCAAGCCCACTCACCGCCTTCTCAACATGCGCCGAGCAAGCCGAACAGGTCATGCCGGTAACTATAAATTTTTCTTTTTGCATAATATATTTTCACTCCTAACTGTCTTTTGAACCTCTCCTCTATTCTCTGACAATCTATCTTCTCATCATCCCACCGCCCTGGTTTTTTGGGTAGGGGGTGGGACTTCGTGGGGGCGTACCGGATGCCCGTGAGCGCCCTTTGGTCTCGGGCTGATGTACGTTCACGCAAAGCCATGCCCCATACACGGAAAAGCGGGGTGGTAGCACTATCTTGGGGCACATAGTCTTGCCCTTTGCCCTTTTCTGTCCTCCGGTCGCTGTTTTCTGACACACCCCCACGGGGTGTAGGTGTTATATTTGCAGTATAATATTTTATACGTCTTTTGTCAAGATACAAAGACAAACCACCCTCCCACCATAATTGGCGAGAGGGTGGTATTTTGCATATTTGTCAATCTATATAGCTGATAGTATCGGCCTTTCTGGGCTTCTCGGGGGTTTGTTTGGCGATATGGCCGATAAGCGAGGCGGTGTAGACGGTGTAACCCTCGGGCAGACCCATCTCAGCGAGATAGGCAGCAGTGGCATCATCGTCCCATACATCTCTGAACTGATTAATCCAACAGCTCCCAAGCCCTATGTCATGGGCGGCCAACAGAATATTTTGCACGGCGGCCGAGCAGTCGGGCATGGAGTTTTTACCGTCGCGGGGGGCGGCCACCAAGATTATAGCCGGCGCATTATAAAGGTTATAACCCTCACGTCCTGTGGCACTTCCCACCAAGGAGGCCAATTTTTGCACCTTTTCGGGGTTGTTTATCACGATAAAATGCCAATTTTGTTGCCCCATGGCGCTGGGTGCAAATATAGCGGCCTGCATGATTAAATCAAGTTGTTCTTTGCTTGGCGACTGGGCGGTGTACGCTCGGGTGCTGCGCCTTTGTAGCATATTTTGCATTACATCTGTCATGGTGGTGACCTCCCTTTGTTTTGTCTTTATCCTTAGTTTACCTTATAATGTCAAAAAATAAAAGGGGGCAAGCGCCTAAGAAATATCGATGGCATCGGTGGGACAGGTGTCACGGGCAAGCTGGGTGGGAACCTGCTCCGAGGACTGTACCTCCTGCTTGACAGCGACGGCTTTGCCGGTGTCGGCCAGTGAAAACACACTGGGTGCGGTTTGGATACATATCCCGCATCCGATGCAGGTATCGGAATTTACAACTGCTCTCATTTTTTGTTCCTCCTGTGTTTTATTATGTTTAACATGACCACCGATGCCCCAATATATACACTGCGTGGATGTGTAGACATATTTTAGTGAATTTTTTTGTCATATGTATTGTACTTTGTCCAAAAGGGTATTATAATGGAGGTTGTACATGGATATATCGATTTAAAACGGAGGTGTTTTATATGAAAAAAAGCTCACTGTTTGCCATTATCGCCATTTTGTTCACCTTGGTTGGTTTCCTTACGGCAGTTGTGCTCTTCCTCAAAAAGAAAATACAGGTCTCTTGGGGTGACTGCGATGATATGATGTTTGACGAGGACGATTTCGACTTCGATGATGATTTTATCGAGGGGGATGCCGGTTTTGATGAAGAACCCGCTTCTATGAAAATATCTATCAATGAGAAAGAGTTTCCCGACACCGATGCATGATTCCAAAGAAAATAAATGATCCTGCCCCACCGCTTACACTTAAAAATATCTGCCCTGCGTAGAGCTACGCGGGGCATTTGTTTTGCTACCCATCATATTTTGTCAAGACGATTACTTAACAATAATTTAGGTATCATTTGTCATAATTCACAAATTATTCAAAAATGTAGTCCGTTACTCTTAAAATATATTGACAATATAACTAAAATATATCATAATTGCGACAATGGACATGGCACTGAGATGGATTTCATGCAAAAGTTCGGATACCTTAGCTTATAAATGCTATCCCCCATCCGCACTGTGTAATGACTTCAAATCGTGCCATGTTCATATAAACAGAGAGCTGAATTACGGTTTTCTATGTTGAGAAGGAGGAATTTTTATGGCAAATCCTGAGACATCTACTGTTTCCAAATCAGGAAGCAAAGGTTTTCTTGGCTTTGTTGAGGCCGTAGGAAACAAGTTACCCCATCCCATCGCATTGTTTGCAATTCTTGCCGGTATAGTTGTTGTTGTTTCGGCTATCTGTGCCGCAGCCGGTGTGTCGGCTACAGGTATGTTGGTCAGCAGTGGCGAGCTTGCCGAAACCACAGTTGAAACCGTCAGCCTGCTCACAGGCGAGGGCATCGCTTGGATGCTTACTTCAGCCGTTAGCAACTTCACAAGTTACGCCCCCTTGGGCACTGTGCTTGTAGCTATGTTGGGCGTGGGTGTAGCTGAGCAGAGCGGACTGCTCAATGCACTTCTAAAACGTACCGTACAGGTTTCACCTCGCCAGATAATCACCCCCGTGGTGGTATTTCTTGGTGTTATGTCCAACATCGCCTCGGATGCAGGCTATGTTGTGCTTATCCCTCTGGGCGCAATGGTATTCAGAGCCTATGGCCGTCATCCTATGGCCGGTCTTGCCGCCGCATTTGCGGGTGTATCGGGCGGTTTCTCGGCCAACTTGATGGTCGGTACCCTTGACCCCTTGCTGGCCGGTATCACTCAAGAGGCCGTATCTATCATCTCGCCTACATATGAAGTTAACGTCATGGGTAACTACTACTTCATGTTCGTTTCGACATTCCTTATCACATTGATCGGTACTCTTATCACCGATTTCATCGTTGAGCCCCGTCTGGGTAAGTTTGACGGACAACTCCACGGTGATGAAGATGAATCACTGCGGAAATTGACCGAACTGGACAAAAAGGGACTGCGTGCAGCAGGTATTGTGATGTTGGTATTCGTGATCGTATTGGTCGCCATCTGCATCCCCTCTACCTCCTTTATGCGCAATGAGCACGGCGAACTTCTAAGCCGTCCCACCTCACCGCTTATCAGCAGTGTTGTGTTCCTAATCATGCTATTCTTCTTCCTGCCCTCCATCGCCTTTGGCAAGGTCACAGGCAAATTTGGCAAGGGCACAAAGGATGTATGTGTATCGCTTGGTAAGTCTATGGCCACCATGGGCGGATATATTGCGCTGGCCTTTGTAGCCGCCCAGTTTATCCAGTACTTCTCTTACTCCAAGCTTGGAACTATCTTGGCTATCAACGGCGCAAACTTCTTTGAATCCATCGATATAGGGCTTATCCCACTCATGGTATTGTTTGTGCTCTTCTCGGCCTTTATCAACCTGTTTATGGGTTCGGCCTCGGCCAAGTGGAACATCATGGCCCCTGTATTCGTGCCTATGTTCATGCTACTGGGCTACTCGCCTGAGCTTGCACAGCTTGCTTTCCGTATCGGTGATAGCTCGACCAACCTTATCACCCCTTTGATGAGCTACTTTGCCATCATCGTGGTGTTTGCACAGAAGTATGACAAGAAGGCCGGTATCGGTACTCTTACCGCCACCATGCTACCCTACAGCATATGCTTCCTTGCTTTCTGGACAATTATGATGGTTATATGGCTACTTATCGGCGCCCCCATCGGCATCGACACAGGCCTATACTTCACAATGTAACACCTAACAGTTAAATTTTAAGATAAAAGGGCGAGGCCAATATGACCTCGCCCTTTTGCACACACCAAAGGAGTGATAATGTGATAAATCACGCTAACACATTATTCATATGGCCTCGCCCGAGGACGGGCGAGATGCCGAAAAAATCTCCATTGCGTAAGGAGATTTTTCAAAACTATTTGTGCTATGCACGGAATGGAGATTTTTATGAGCACAATCGATAAAAAAGCTCTCACACAGCGACTGCTTGATTATGTACAAATAGACAGCGAAACAGGCGACGAGGGCGCTATGGCCGCCCGCCTTGTGGAAGATTTTAAGGCTATGGGCTGTGAGGTCACCACAGACGAGATAACCGATGTAGCCAAGACCACAGGTCACAATGTCTACGCCACCCTAAAAGGTGACGACTCCCTCCCCCCCATTCTTTTTAGCTCCCACATGGACACCGTCATCCCCGGCAAGGGCGTAAAACCCCGCATCGATGACGATGGCTACATCCGCAGTGATGGCACAACCGTGCTGGGTGGCGACGACAAAGCCGGCATATGCGCCATAATGGAGGCCATGAAGGCGGCGGCCACCACCTCCCACCGCACTGTCGAGGCTATTATAACCGTGCGTGAGGAAAGCGGTATGTACGGCGCAAAAAACCTCGATTATGGACGTATCAAGTCAAAAGAAGGTGTGGTGCTTGATTCTTCGGGCGGCCCACACTTCATCATATCGGGTGCCCCCGGACAAAACAAAATCACCGCCACAATTATCGGCCGCAAGGCACATGCGGGGGTAGAACCCGAGGCCGGCATAAGCGCCATTCAGGTGGCCGCCCACGCTGTGGCACAGATGGAGCTTTTGCGTGTGGATTTTGAAACCACTTGCAATATAGGCACATTTACAGCCGACGGCCCCACCAACATTGTGACCGAGCAGGTAAAACTGGTCATGGAAGTGCGCAGTCGCAACACAGACAAGCTGAATGCCCACACAACCCATCTCATAGACTGCATGAAAAATGCTTGTGAGAAGTTTGGGGCAACTTTTGAGCATGAGGTAGCCACGAGCTATCTTGGCTATTTCCATTCCGACGACCACCCACTGGTACAAAAGGTGATGCAGGCCGCAAAGAATATAGGCCTTGAGCCACAAACAAAGATGAGTGGCGGTGGCAGTGATGCCAACGTATTTAACCAACATGGCATAGAGGCACTAAACATCGGTGTGGGCATGGAAAAGGTACACACCACAAACGAGCAACTCTGCATAGCCCATATGGAGCAGGCGTCAGAGCTTTGTTTGGAGCTGATGAAGGGCTAATAGGGACAATTAGCAATTAAGGGCAAGGGCTTTTAAGGGCCTGTGGCAATAGGCACTACTTCCACCCCGCTTTTCCGTGTAAGGGGCGGTTTCGGCGTGAACGTACAATAGCCCGCCCAAACCACGGGCAACCGTACGCACCCACCAAAACCACCCCTTACCCAAAAAATCGTGGCGGGGGCATTTAGAGATTAGAGAATAGATAAGGACAAAGGTCAAGGGCATCACACAGATACCCTTGACCTTTTCTATCCTTTGTCCTCTGATTTCTATCCTCTGTTACTCTGCATCCTTTTGACCACCAGGATAAGCCCCACTGCCACGACCGAGCAGACAGCGGCAATTACAAATGCGGGGAACATCAGGCTGATGTCATCGGCGGCGATGTTCTTATAGTAGCCGGCGATATATGAGGAGACGATGGCGGCCAGGCCGAATCCGAGCAGTACCATGCCGTAGTTGGTGGCCACATACTTTGCGCCAAACACTTCAGCGGTAAATGTGGGGTAATTCGAGAGCAAACCGCCGTAGAAAAATCCGATACAACCGATGAGCACAAAAATCCAGTTGCCCTTTGCCACACCCACAAGCAGTGACATAACACCACTGCCTACCATGAGGATAATAAGGGTGGGCACACGCCCGATTTTATCCGACACAGTGCCCCAGAACAAACGACCGATGGCATTAAAAATGGAAATCATGAGCACGCCGACCGTAGCAGTCTCGACAAGGCCGTGCCCGATAGCGATAGGCTTTGCAAAGCCGATCATCATAAGCCCACCTGTACATGCTAACATCATAGACATCGTAATTATATAAAACTCGGGGCGACGCAGTACCTTTGTGGGGCTAAGGTCTTTACTGACTTCACCACCGGCAGCGGTGGCGGGAGATGCGGGGGTATATAGGAACATCGCACCGGTGGTACATATCACAAGGAAGATTATAGCCATGATGCGAAAGGCCATCAGCTCGCCGACGCCCTGTCCGCCAAAGGCTGCAATAAGCGCCTCAACGATGGGGGTAAATACCACACCGCCCAGACCCAGTGATGCCACAACAAGCCCTGTAACAAAGCCCTTTTTCTCGGGGAAAAGGCGCTGTACACCTGCGATGGTGGTCGAATAAGCAAGACCCATACCAAAACCGCCGAACACGCCATAGCCCACAAAAACAAGCCAAGACATTGTAGGTGTTGCCAAGGAGGCCAAGAAAAAGCCTGTAGACAGAATAAATCCACCTGTCATAACCACCGCTTTAATGGTGGTTTTTCTTACCATGATACCGCCCACAACACTACCGCCCGATAGCACTGCTAAAAGCATGGAATATGCAAGGCTGGCTGTGGCGTTGTCGCCGCCGAAAAGGGAGTTTGCAATGCCGGTCTGGAATACGCTCCATATGTAGGCGACACCCATGCAAAGCTGGATTGCAATGGTCGCCACAAGGGCGGCGTTCTTGTTTTGGAACTTGGTTGAGGTTGACATGATTAGTTCTCCTTTTAATTTAATGCCGTGCAAGGTCTACCACAAAAACAAAAAACCTTACGGCCGTTATGCCGTAAGGTTTGAGTTAATAATATAACTTCTCATCTCACCTATTTGGCACAACTCGAATAGACACCGCTAATAATAGCAATGTTTATTAGTAGGCTAAATAGGTTGTGGAGACGGTTAGACATTCGTATGTCCTCCAAGACGAGATTTTTTACTA
Organism: uncultured Oscillospiraceae bacterium; assembly: GCA_964370005.1. Classification (GTDB taxonomy): domain Bacteria; phylum Bacillota; class Clostridia; order Oscillospirales; family Ruminococcaceae; genus Heteroruminococcus. The sequence continues at coordinate 10,233 of CAYJGR010000043.1, read as the reverse complement.
TTGTACACAAGTGATGGGAATTTGTCAACTGTTTTTTTCAGCGGGTTTAGCGTTTATCGAAGTTTACGCCGATGTCATCGACCCATTCGGAGTGGTCATCTTCATAGATAGGGCCACCACTGCTGTCACGAATTTCAATTTCGCCGGTAGAAGTATTTATGCGGAATATGAAATGCGCATCGTTGCCCGCGGCCGACTCAGCATCGTCAACATCATTTATTCCGGCAAAGTTAGCAGTGCTTGTGGCGGCACCCCAGCCCAT
>CAYJGR010000043.1:0-9871 GCA_964370005.1 uncultured Oscillospiraceae bacterium | reverse complement strand
TGTAACAGTCCGCAAAGTTTTTTCATTTTTCAGCAATCCCTTTCATATGTAGTAAGAAAAAGTTCTTCTTAAAAGTTTATACGCATAAATATAGCATAAAAATGCATAAAATGCAATATTTTTTATTGCATTTAAGTCAGTTGGCATTTTGAGTTACCCCCAAATGCCCCGGGCTTATCTATTCTCTAAATCCCGCCATGATTTTTGGGTAGGGGGTGAGGTGATAGCAATACCTTACGCCTTATGGTCTTGACCTTTGCCCTTTTCTCTTCTCTATTCTCCGGCAATCTATCCTCTAATAGCCCTCACCCTGCGCAACCTCTCGAGCTTTTTCCGGATATCCCTGTAATCGTGCAGAGCGGTGGGGGCAAATACTATAAATGCCAGCAGTCCCACCCCCGAGAATATCATCAAGGTTATGGGTGCACCAAGGCTATTGAACATAATGCCACCAAGCATGTTGCCCAGCATCGCACCAAATCCCATTGCAATACCTGTGCCGATGGTGGTGGCGGTGGCATTGAGTTCTTGGGGGGTTATATTACTTATATGGCGGATGAACACCTGCAAATAACATCCATATGCTATGGCCTGTAGCAGTTGTAGAGCTATGAGCACCCATATGTTGGGGATTAGGAAGGTGACTCCTCGAAGCACACAACACATTATGCCAAACGCCATAAGAAATGACATGGGTACACCGTGTATCAGCAGTTTGGAACCATACCAAAGGCAAAGCACTTCTATACCCGAGCCCACAAGTATTGCTATGCCCATATGTGCACTCGTACCGCCTGCATACTGCACCACCAAATAAAGATATGTACCTGCCGGTCTGAATGCAAATTGCAAAAGGGTCATAGTGATAATAAACTGCACATAAGGTTTGTTTTTAACGAGCAGGGCGACCACTGCACCAAAACTCAGCCCTTCACTTTGGTTGTTCTTGTTGTACTTGCGACGATTTTGACAGGGAACTTCCTCTATTAGCAAGCAACATAGTACCACCAGTATACCCAGAGCGGCATGTATAGGGAACACGATATCCACCCCAAGACTTGCAGTGAGTATACCCAGCACCGAGGCGGTCAGGGCATACCCCGCCGACCCACCCGAACGCACAATCGCAAAATCAAGCTCCCTATGTTTGCGCATAGAGGCAATAGCCCAAGCATCGATTGTACTGTGCAGGGAGTAGTTGAGTAGGGATAGACCTAGGATTGAAAGTATCATAACGGCGGGAGAATGATTTACGGCACTGCGCAAAAAAAATGTCCCCACAACCCCAAGCCCCGCCATAACGACAATAACACGCTTTGCGGGGAGGAAGGTATCGGTGACATAGCCCATCAAAAATTGCACAAATATAGAACATAGTGCCATACAGGTGGTGACGATGCCACACACCACGCTGTCATAGCCATATTCGGTAAGAATTGTGACCACAAAGGCGTACAGCGAGCAATAACTGGCCCAATATGCCGCCTCCAGCACAAAAAACAGTCGGTTGTAGTTTTTAAGCAGACGGCTCATCGTAAGCCCTCCCATTTGCGCTCAAAATATCGACAGTGCATTACACTCTCACTATAGCACAATGGAAAGATGCTCGCAACAATATTTTCCAAATTTCGCCAATATTTGGTTATTTTTCATATTTTAGATATTTTCGCCCTGCATAGCCCTATAAATATCACTTTTTTTATGCCCGCTCTGCTTTGCAATTCGCTTTGCGGCCTCGCTGGCCGAGAGGTTTTCACGCTCTTGTAGTTCTGTGGCAAGCTCCACGGCCTGTGACAGCTCCATGCGTTCCTGCTGTGTCGGGGGTGCGCCGGCTATGACAAGCACAAATTCCCCACGTGGGGTGTGGGCGGTGTAATGCTCCACCGCTTTACACAGGGTGGTGCGCATAACCTCCTCATGCAGTTTTGTCAGTTCACGACAAATCGATATGGGTCTATCGCCAAACTGTGCCTGCATATCCTGTAGAGTGGATAGCAGTTTATGTGGGGCCTCGTAAAATATCATGGTATGGGTGGTGTGCTCCAGACTTTGCAGGTGCTCCTTGCGCCCTCGTTTGTTTGTGGTGAGAAATCCCTCGAATGAAAAACGGGAGGTATCAAGCCCCGACAAGCTAAGCGCCGCCACAAAGGCCGCCGGCCCCGGCACCACCTGTGTATCAATACCCTGCTCAGCACACAGGCGCACCAAATCCTCGCCCGGATCGGATATGGCCGGCATACCCGCATCGGTCACGAGTGCGGCATTCTCTCCCCCGAGCAGGCGGGAAATTATCATTTCCCCCCTACTGCGTATATTGTGCTCATAATAGCTCACCATGGGCTTTTTAATATCAAAATGGTTGAGCAGTTTTTGGGTGACACGGGTGTCCTCAGCGGCGATAAAATCGACACTGCGCAGGGTATCAATGGCTCGGGGGCTTATGTCACCCAAGTTGCCTATCGGTGTTCCCACAACATATAATATTCCGCTCAAACTTATTCCCCTCCTGCCGTGTTCATCGCTACGGTTTTCGAGTCCAATATACTCCATATCGTGACGGTCAGTATGACTATAACCCCGCCTATAACGGCAAACAACCCCGGCGCCTCGCCATCAAATAAAAACACCCACACGGGGTTTAGCAGTGGTTCGGCCGCCGATATGAGAAAGGCCCTCAGCGGTGGGCAGTGTTTCATGGCGATGCCATATATGACATAGGGTATGCCCAGCTGTACAATACCCAGCGCCACAATCACCACAACCGACGTCGTTGTAATTGTGGGTGGATAAAACGGTATGGCGCAAATGCCCACTATAGCTGTGAAGATATGCCCCATAAGAATACCGCTCATACGGTCGTCGGGGGAACATTCGCCCGACATAACATACATGCCTGCCACAAACAGCCCTGCTAAAAGTCCGAGCAAATTGCCCACAAGGCCATCGGTCGAGAGGCTGTCGAGGAAAAACAGCGATATGCCCCCCATAGTCAGCACTACAGCGGCGATATCGGCACGGCGAAATCGCTTGCCTAAGAATATGGCCGAAAGAATGATGATGTGTATGGGGGCGGTGAATTGGAGCACAATGGCGTTGGCGGCGGTGGTGAGTTTGTTGGCCGCCACAAAAGACATGGCCGTACCGCAAAGGCAAAGGCCTATGAGCATGGTTTTGCGGCTGATAATAAACGGCATCTTTTTTATAAGCAGATACACCGCCACCACCCCGCCGGCGATGACACTGCGCAGACCGGCTATTACAAGGGGATTCCAGTCCACAAGCTTTATAAATATACCGCCGAGACTCCAAAGCACACCGCAGAGAAATAGCAGTAGCATTGCGGTGCGCTGTTGTTTAATTGTGTGGGTTATCATGGGTGTTCTCCTTTTCTGGGGGTGTGATGCGGTGGGGTTTTTGATAGATAGTTAGCACCTCGTCCGAGAAGCCTCCATCGGGATGTTCCATCACAAGGGGTGGCTCAATAACAACCGAGGGCGCACCCCCAAGTCTTGCCTCGCACAATACAAGCCAAGGGGCACTCCCCTGGCGTTGATGCACAAAGCGCAAGCGCTTGGGCTCAAGCCGTGCCCCACGCAGGGCGCACATAAGGTCACACAGGCGCTCGGGGCGATGACAGAGCACAAACCGCCCGCCATATCGCAAAATCTTGGCGACAGAACCGCATATCTCCTCAAGGGTACACCCCTGCTCATGGCGGGCAAGACGTCGGGACTCATTGGGACTTTCAAAGCCGTGCCCCGGCACAAAATAGGGCGGATTACAGGTGACAAGATGCATATGCCCTAAAATCTCGGATGGTGGACTGCGCAGGTCGCCAAGGGTCGGCATCATACGCCCCTCCAGAGCGTTTTCCCGCACCGACATCTCCATAAGCTCTACGGCCTCGGGCTGGATTTCAAGCCCCCACACCTTTTGTGGCGGGGAGGCACTGCCCAGCATCAGCAGGGGGATTATCCCGCACCCACTGCCAAGATCACAGGCCTGTTCTCGCCGTTTTGGTGCGGCAAAATGAGACAGCAAAAATGCATCGGTGCCAAAGCGGTGATCCCCACTTATATATACCGAAAGTCCACCCGGCAAAAGCTCGGTTTCATATTGCAATTTATCCAAGAGGGTCACCACCTTTCATATGGGCAAAGTCTCCGCCCATTGTATCATGAATTGCGGTAAATGTGTAGCCCCACAACCAAAAATTGGGAGGAGTGTGCATGGTCGCTATATTGATAGTCTTTGTGGTGGGGGTTATTGTGGTCAACGGTTGGACAGATGCCCCCGCCGCCCTCACCACGGCCGTGTGTGAAAATGCACTTCCCTACCGCACTGCACTATGGTGGGGGGCGCTCTGCAACGGAGTTGGAGCACTTCTGGGCGGGCTACTGTTTGCACAGGTCGGAAAGACCGTTTTACAGCTCTCGCCACAAAACCATCCATTACTGCTTTGTTGGGTGATGGGGGTGGTTATTATCTGGAGCTCGCTTGCATTGTGGCTTGGTATACCCACCAGTGAAAGTCATGCTCTGCTCGCCGTGCTGTGGGGGGTGAGTTTTGGCATGGGGCAGGGTATGCCCAATATGACGTTGTGGTTATCGGTGGCGGTAGGACTAATATTATCGGCCATAGCTGGATGGGGGCTTGGTAACCTACTTCCCCGCCTACTCCAAAATCGCCTAAAACAGTGGCCAAAATCCCGCTCACGTCGCCATATACTCGCCACCATGAGTGGGCTATCGATGCTACACGGGGCACAGGATGGACAAAAATTTGTCGCCATGCTTTGGGCGGCAGGGCTTGGGTCAACCCGGATATCCAGCCTCGGGGCGGTCATGCTCTGTGCCGCCGCCTTGATGCTTGGCAGTTCACTTGGTGGGCGCAAGATAATCTCAAAGGTGGGGCGTGAGATGACTAACCTTGATACCTCGCATGGCCTTTGCAGTGATTGGGCCACTATAGCCACGATTTTTATATGCACAGTCGCAGGCCTCCCCATAAGCACCGGCACGGTCAGGGTGTGCGCTGTGGCGGGTGCGGGGCGACATGTGGGACAACTAAAGCAGGGTTTGTTTGTGAGGATGTGGGGTGTGTGGATATTGACATTCCCGATATGTTTCGGCCTTGGTCTGCTCGGTGGCATAATTTACCTGCACATTTAAATGTAATTTAGGGAAAATATGTAAATTAAAACATTGATTATTTAACAAAGAATAGGTATAATATTTCCAGTGCCAGAAAATACAGGAAAAACGGGAGTAAAAACATACAAATGAAGAGACAAATTTTTGTAACACTACTTTGCATAGCACTACTTAGCACGACACTTTTGGGATGTGGTGAGACCACCCCCGCCGAGGATACAGATGCCCAAGTCGATACCCAGTCACAGAGCAGTGAAGCGGTGCAGGAGCAGCAAAGCGATTCGCAGTCCGAGGTAACCCCTCCGCCTGAGTCTTCGTCCCAGTCAGAGGTTGCACAGCCCGAAACCTCCCAAAGCCAGGCCACTCCCGCCGAGTCGTCCTCATCGGCCACTCAAAGTGAGGCCGAACCCCCACAAAGCAGTTCACAGTCGCAGGACGCGCAGTCACAGGCCGACCAATCCCAGCCCCCTGAGCAGTCACAGCAGGCACAGACCCCTGCAGGCCCTCCCGCATATCTTGGAGTGGGCGCACCATCGGTGGCCATGGGCGGGCAGTATCTTGGAAGTGTAGAACAGCAGGTGCTTGACGGCATAAATGCCGAGCGTGCAGCACTTGGGCTGGCGGCCGTACAGTGGGACGGTAATTTGGCCGACGCTGCAAGGATACGTTCGGCCGAGCTGTTTGCCAACGGCTATTTTGCCCACGAGCGTCCCGATGGCAGCAGGTGGAGCACAGTGCTTAAAAACGAGGTGCCTGTGAATTATTCGGGCGCAGGCGAAATCCTTGCCGCTATAGAGACCCAGCAGAACCCCGAGAAGATTGACGATCCGAGCTACTGGGTGGGCCAATGGGTGAACAGTCCCGCCCACTATGACGCAATGGTAAACGGCGACTACACCCATGCAGGCGTGGGCATAGCGTATGCATACGACCCCGACACCGGCCTGCACCACGGCTACGCTACCACCATATTTGTAAATTGGTGATGCACTCCAATCCTCAAATGATTGCCGATAAAAACATAACAAAAGCACATGGCCGCCTGCAGAGCAAACTGCAAGGCGGCCTAATTTGGTTAGCTTTACCCCTCAACCTTAACAAAAACCGACAAAAGCGTATCACACATCTTAGCATTTGATAGTAGCTCATGATATCGTTCGTTTAAGGCGTTATCATTGAGCCATGCCCATTTTTTATGGCCACCCGGTTTGTGGTGTGTCAACCAATATAGGTGATTGGCAATTGGATATCTCTGTACTTGAGTGGCATTTTTTGTGGCAAATCCACATTCGGTTAGTAGCCTACTTAGATTATCCGAGTTGTACAACCTTACATGGGCGCTCCACATGGTAAACTTCTTAAAAGAATCGCTTTCATACAGAGACATAAGCGCATCAGCAGCATTTGGAGTTTCTATAATCAAAATCCCATCTTTGTTTAACTTGTTTCTTATTTGGAATAAAAACTTTTGAGGGTCATCCAAATGTTCAATCACATGAAACATAGCGATTACGTCAAATGTTTCATTTATATCATCAATGCTCTTAAAACTGGGTATGTTTTCGACCTTTAACATCTCTCGTGCATGTGCATCCAATTCTATCCCAACAACTTTAGTAGTGGGACTGTATGCCTTAATGCCTTTGAGAAAGCCACCGGCGCCACAACCAAAATCCAGTACTTTTTTATCTTTACATAGCTCAATAAACTGATTAACTCGTCTTAAATCATCTTCTCGGGATTGCTCCACCCATTCGCTGTATTCTTGGTCTTTGAAAGCATCACTGTTTGGGGCATATGACTGATTATGCATACCGCCATCTTCGTAATACTCCTCGCTAAAATCCCCCTGTGCCGAGATTTGCATCAGTCCGCAAGAGCAGCATTTTAGCATATCAATATCGGCTCTATCTCGCAGGCCCTCACAAAATAATTCTAACCTATCACTTCCACACAGAACGCATACCATTTTATCAACTCCTTAGAGTGCTTAAACTCCAATTTCAATAAACTTTTCTACCACTTCACGGATAACCCCTTCGCCACCTTTTGCATTGGCGATATAGTGTGAGGTGTTTCTAACTTTCTCGGTGGCATCTTTTGGACAACACGCCAATCCCACCGCTTGTAACACTTCAATATCATTGATGTCATCTCCGATATATGCAATGTTTTCAAGTGGGATTTGGTGTTCTTCGCTGAGCGCTTTGACGGCCTCCAATTTGTTTTTACACCCATCGATAATAATATTAAGCTTTAATTTTTTTGCACGTCGTCGGTTTAGCTCCACCGATTCCGAGGTGACTATTCCGGTTATAATACCTCTTTTATGTAGCATGTCAAATGCCACGCCATCACGTGTGTTGAATTTTTTCAGCTCATCCCCGTTTTCACTGTAATACATTCCGGCATCGGTCAAGCATCCGTCGCAATCGGTCAAGAACATCTTAATTTGGGGTGATACTGTCGGTGCGGTTTTTGATTTGAGCATAGTTTCAACAATGCCCCAGTCCATCGGCTCATCAATCTCATAAGCACTTTCCTGGCACATCTCATACGCCTTTATCTTACCCGACATTCTGTTGCGAGACTGTAGTAACGCTTTTTTTGATGTTATATAAAACGCACCATTCTCCATGAGGGTTCCGTTAAAATCCTGACGTCTGGGTCTGTTGTCAATATCATAATTTGTTGCATAAGCATCGCCGTTTTTATCTCGATTCCAAAAAAATCTGAGGTTTTCTACGACAGATAATACGCTGTCTACCCCCTCATTGGCAAACAGCTCAAACCCACCATCTAAATCTTCAGATGTAAGAAGCGGTGAGGTTGCTTGAATTAGCACAATATTCTCAAAATCATAGTCTGTAGCAAACTCAAGCAGACCAAACTCTGTAGAGGCTTGGTCGGTACAAGACTCAGCACTTCTGCCCACCACAATGAGTTTTTCAAACACAGTTTTCTCTATACCGATCTTAAAACTATTCACAACGGTGCTAATTTCACTACTATCTGTTGCAACATAAACTTTATCTATAAAGCGGCAAAGGCAAGCTGCTTTAACGACCCAATATACCAACGGTTTGCCATGGATGATTTTTATGTTTTTAAGCGGTATGGATTTGCTCCCACCCCTTACAGGTATGTAGGCGACATTCATGCATGTAGTCTCCTTGGATTATTTTCTATATTTAAGCTTATCTCTTTGCACCTGTTCGATAGGCAAAATTTCCTGTGATTTTTCACTGAGGGCTGTGTAAATCGCATTTAGATTTCTTGCCACCTTTTGCATACCACTCGGCTCGAGCGAGGCGGCATGATCTGTCCCCTTCCATGTACGATTCAGTGTATAGTGACGCTCCACAATGCTTGCCCCCAAGGTATATGCGGCGTCATCCATTGCAATACCGTTGTGGTGGCCTGAAAAACCTATTTCTTTTACTCGGTGGGCATAGCTGGCTCGCAGTCTGCTTATTTCAAGCAAGCATACATCTTCAAAAGGTACGGGGTAGCCCGAGGTGCAGGAGTATATAACCAAATCTTTTGCTCTACCATGCTTTTCAAACAGCGAAATAATTTCTTCCTCCTCGCTGTGGGTTGTCATGCCAAATGAAACATGAATTTCGCCGGCATAATTTTCACATAACCAACCCAGCATTTCAAAGTTATTGTTGCAAGCAGATGGGATTTTTATAAACTGAGGATTGAGGCTGGCAATTTCTTTGGCGGAGGTCAAATCCCACACCGAAGACGAATAGACAAGCTTTTCCTCGTCACACCATTTCTTGAGCTGGGCATGCTGTTCAACTGTAAGCTCTAAATATTCGCGGTGCGCTCCGTATGTATCGCCATAAGAGTTTGTAGGATTTGGGTGTGGCGCATCGTACTGCTCCTGTGTAAGCAACTGCCTGTTGTTGCGCTTTTGGAATTTTACTGCGTCAACCTTGCAAATAAGAGCTGCGATTTTAATCATCTCGTGTGCAATGTCCATCTCGCCCATGTGGTTACAACCCACTTCAGCAATTACAAAAGGCTTTTTGTAAATAATACTCATTTTTTGCATCTCCTTTGTTTTAAAAAAGTAGCTATTTTTTCTATATATAAATTTTTCAAATCCATAAGATTGGTAAAGCTATTTTCAACAGCAGTTATATATTCATCTGAGCAAACAGCCTCTACCACCAATTCTAATTTCTTTACGAAATTCCGATCATTTACCACCACCGAATATTTGCTTAAATTCAATTCGCCATAGAGTGATGTTATCAGACTATGACCTGATAAGCCAATAGTGGGAATCCCTAATTGCATTGCTAATATATTTGAATGAGACCTCATAGCAATAACTACATCACACATTTTATAATATTTTGCCAGTTCCTCTACCCCAAACACATCACTTGGAGCATAGGGCGCAACCCACACCTTTTCTCTAAATCGTTCATCGCCTACTTTACTCATAAGTTTAGCTATTGTGCTTAAATCTTGCGGTGCATGAGCAAATAAAATTAACTGATACTCTTGGATGAGCCTTTTTATATAGTCTGCTATTAAGTCATTAAATTGCTCTGTCGTCATTCCGTGATTAAATGACTGTACAAACAAATCATTTGTGATACAAAGTCCTATTGTTTGCGGTTTTTTATTTTTTTTGGTAGGTGCTTTTTCATTATAAAAAAAACCGTTATCCGCTACTTTTGTGAGTTTACTGCTTAACT
>CAYJGR010000042.1:7789-20167 GCA_964370005.1 uncultured Oscillospiraceae bacterium | reverse complement strand
GGGGCGGGAGTAACCCCAAACGCCACCCCCTGCAACATGGTTAGGCTAAGGGCAAGTGCTAACATCAAAGCAAAAAATCTTTTTAATTTCATTTTCATTCTCCTTTTTGGGTTTTCGCAAATTTTAGGGGCTTTATTATATTGTACACAACATTAATCGCTTTTTCAACAAAAATTTAGAGATACAAAAAAACAACGCACCACCCTGTAGGGAACGCACCCGATGCGTTCCCTGCATTGGTTTTGCCCTTGACCTTTTCTATCCTCTGTTCTCCGGCAATCTATTCTCTAATACCCCTGACACGATTTTTTGGGCGTGGGGGGAGGCGTGGGGCGCAGCCCTGACGGCCGTGAGGCCGTCCCCCCGCATGCTCTTTGCGGGGGTGCGACTTTGACCGTCCTTTGGTCAAAGGGGCGGGGTGCGCCGTAACTGTGCCGCTTGATGGCGTGGGGGTGGGGGGAGTTTTGTGTCCACCTTTTGGGGACAGAGTCCCCAAAAGGTGGACGTTTAATCGTTATGGTTATGTAGACGAGCTTTGTGGTCCTACCAAGGCTGTCAGCTACCGGCTGTCGCCGCCATCTTCCTCTGCATTATCTCGGCATTTGCGGCATGTCGCAGGGCGATATCCTTATCTATTATACCCCCCTCAAATAGGGTCAATATACTTTTATCCATGCTCAACATGCCGTCCGATATGGATGAGGTGGCAATAAGGTTATCTATTTGGTGGATTTTGTTTTCACGAATTAGGTTTTTTACGGCGGGGTTTACCGTCATTATCTCAAAAGCGGGTACGTAATCCCCGTTTTTGGCGGGTATGAGCTGTTGGCAGACAATGGCGGTCAGCACCATGGCCAGCTGAAGTCTAATTTGATGCTGTTGTTGTGGTTGGAATACGTCCACAATGCGGTCTATGGTATTGCCGGCGCTTGTGGTGTGTAGGCTGGATAGCACAAGGTGACCCGTTTCGGCCGAGGTCATGCCTACTTCTATGGTCTCGTGGTCACGAAGTTCGCCCAAAAGTATGGTGTCCGGACTTTGTCGCAAAGCACTTCGCAGTGCGGTAACAAAACTCTCGGTGTCTAAATTAACCTCACGTTGTGAGACAATACTTTTGGCATGAGGATGTAAAAACTCGATGGGATCCTCAAGGGTGATTATATGCTGCTCGCGATTTTGATTGATATAATCTATCATGCAGGCAAGTGTAGTACTCTTACCACTGCCGGCCGCCCCTGTCACCAGCACAAACCCACGATCGTTTTTGCATATATCCATGACAGCAGGCGGAATGTTCAGCTCGTCGGGATGGGGCAATTTGAAAGTGATAGCACGAATAACCGCCGCATATGTCCCACGCTGTTTGTAGGCATTTACACGAAAACGTGAAATCCCCTTTAGCGCAAAGGAAAAGTCATCATCACCCAGCTGATGTAGGCGTGTCATGTCACGATTGCCGGCATAGCTGTAAATTTGATTTATGATCTCACTTGTATCATCGGGCAAAAGTATGCCCTCGCTAAAGCTCTCCATGCGCCCCTTTATTTTGGCAGTGACCGGCCTGCCGGAAATAATAAATATATCCGACGCACCACGGGCGACAATTTCCTCAACCAAAATCTTAAAATCCATGTTAACCTCTTATTATCATTTTAATTTATGGTACAAAAACATCCACGCCCTCGTCAGCGCTCCAATCCTCGGTGTAAACAAGCCTCCACTCCAATATCTCATAGCGCACTGCATCGCCGAATTTGACCGCTATACAGCTCTTTAAGGTTTCGGCATCGTTTACGGTCGTGTCAAAGCGAAGGAGTAAATTTTCATCTTCAAAAGTGATGTCATACTCGGCCAATTGCATCTCTATCTCATCAAAATATGCGGTGTTATCCTCGGCCTCGATAGCTTTGAGCTTTTCATCTATGCTTTGTAATGTTTGCTTTGCGACTATATCGGCGGCGTAGTACTGCCGTGTGGCCTCGGCGGTGCTCTCGCTAAAATTTGCATCGGTGCGCGCCGTAACAAACGACAAAGTGCCAAATGTGACCATGGCCATAAGCACAAAAACAACCAATAAAAGACTGATCCCGATGGGTATGCTCATGCTTTGTTCGTTTTTATTCACACGGTCACCTCCTTGTAATAACTATATCGTTTATTACCCTTCGTATTTTGCTGTCTCCATATCAAATAACAACTCATCATCGCCAAATATCTCGATGTTTAGCAGTGAAAGGTCACCCTGTTGGGTCTGGGTAAAAACTGCTCTGTATTCGCCACCCATCATATAACGCCCGCCCGCATCAAAACTCGCATGATATTCACCGCCGATTTGGGTGGCGTCGGTCATCTCAAACAGCAAATCGACACCGCCCACCTCATAAATCTCGGCGGCGGTCTGGGCGCCAGCAACAGCACTGCTAAGCCTTTTTGAATACTCTGTCGTGTTGTGAGCGTGCAAAAACATCTGCACACAAACCACCGCACCCACAGCAAAAAACAACAGCGCAATGATAAGCTCGATTAAAAACAGTCCTGATTTTGATCGATTTTTCATCTAAATAACCGTTCCTTTCTCGGTCTTCGGTCTAAGGTGTGGCCACGGTGAGGGACAACACACTGTCATTGTGGTCGGCCACCGTAAAGGTCAAAAGCTCCCCATTTTCATCAATTTCAAACCATTTGAGCTCCAAAAGCGCCTGCCCTGCCGACAACTGAGGCTCTATATCCGACTTTGTATACAGCTCACACAAATAGCCCTCGTGCAGATAAATATAACGCACATAATTATCGCCATCCAAGGTTTCTTCGAGTCGCAGTACCTCGGCGCCCTCCACCTCATCTATGGATACCGCATCGCTCACGGCGTTTTGATCTATCTGTTTTTTTAGGTATGATATGGCGGTGCGGGAGGCAAAAGTGCTCTCTAAGTTGGTTGCTATGTTCTCATATACCCTAGTCCCCGAAAAAACAAGCAGCAAAGAAGTGATGGCGAACACCGCGAATAATGACAACGCAAAAAGTATATCAACAGAGTACTTTTTAGGCTTAAATCTCATGGGATTACCTCGATTACTTTTGTATTACGGTTATGTCGGGCATGATATTGGAGGCAAACACCTCGTAGTGTACTATATACTTGGAATGGTCGATTTGCACGCCATAGTTATCGACCAGTGCGTCGAGTGATTGGGGATAGGCCCCTGTGGTGGCATAGCTGTGGGTGCAACCTCGGGCGATGGCATCCTGTAGGGCTTTTTGTTGTAACCGCTCACCGGACTCCTCCACCGAGTTTAGCCCAAAATATACCACTACTAAAAACAAGGCGAAAATCAAAAATGTTCTCACATAGCGATTTTTAAGTATATTCATTGGCCACCTCAACCCATTTGGGAAATGATGCTCATAAGAGGTAACATCACCGACAGCAGTATTCCCCCGATAATAATCGAAAGCACAGCCACAATGCTCGGCTCTATGACGGCCACAATGCTCTCAAATCGCCGTGAGACCTCATTGTCATAGCGCTCGGACAATCTGCGCATAACTTCATCCACATTGCCGGTCGACACACCAACCGATAACATGTGGGAATAGATGCCGGTGAACACACTCCGCTCGGCCATAGCCCCCGAGAAGGTCTTGCCCTGCTCGATATCTTGTCGGACATCGGCAATCTTTTGGGCGAGGTGTTTATTCTCGACCAGTCCCTGCACCATGCGCAAACTCTCCTCGGTATCAAGACCGCTCGAGAGCATCAGCGACATACCGCCGGCAAAGCGGGCGACGGCCACTGTATAAAAAAGCTTTTTTGTAAGTATAAAGTTTTCACTCATATTTTTTGTAATTTTGCGCCCTTGCGGAAGAAAAACCGCCATAAGTGCCACAGCCACAAGCAGTAACAGGGCGATCAGTAGCCCAATGCTATTATCCGAAACCCACAAGCCTATATCGAGTAACGCCCCGGAAAAACCGCTCATTTCACCGCCAAGCTGTATAAAAACAGAGTTAAATATGGGCATAACCTCGACCACAAGCACACCGATAACCACTATCATCATGGCCACCATAGCCAGCGGATAAGCCACCGAATGTTTGATGAATTTGCGCAAGTTATCCTCACGGTTATAATAGACCGCCAAGGAACGGAAAACGTCCTCAAGTCGCCCCGATACCTCGCCGATTTTAACCATTTGTATCATGTAAAAGGGGAAAACACCCACCTTATCGAGGGTGTCGGATAGCGAAAAACCTTCCTCCATATGCGAGATGATATCGCTGTACAGGGCTTTATTGTGCCCATCGTCGGCCTCGTTTTGGAGGGCGTAAAAACCCTCGAGCAGGGTGATGCCCGAGCCGACGAGCAGGGCGAGTTGCTCACAAAAAGCGGATAGTTCGGCATATGATAGCTTTTTTGTCGCTTTGTCAGTAGATGTATTTTTCTGCATAGTTCTCCCCATCTCCTATAAATGATGAATCGGTGCCACCGTCTGTAAATGTCGGGTCCATAAGTTTCCACTGTGTGCCGTCAAACTCAATAATATTCTCAATCCAGCCCGTTTCCTCGGTGTGTACCGATATCCAAGCGTGGTATACCTCCCCCACATAACCGATCACAAGACGGGTGGGCACATGTTGTGATCGTAGCATACCCGCCATAAGTGCGGCATAATCAAAACATATCCCCTTGCCGCTCGACATAGTCGCATCGATATCGGGCAAATATCCCGCAATCTCACCACTTACAGCCTGCTCGGCCTTTGCGTCATCATACTCCAATGTGTCAATCGTAAAATTAAACACAGCGGCAATAAAATCAAGATCATTTGCGGTATACGTATACAGTTCCCTCGCCTTTGCGGTGGCATTGCTATCACTGCTGAAGTTTACATATTGGTTGGGATAAAGATAAGAAAGAGTGTCGCTCTCCACAGTTGCCGACAGCGTTTGTGTGTCAACATTATAATACTCACTGCCTGAGGCCTGCTCAAATGTCTTTAATGTGTATTCCCCGCTGCCCGAGTGAAGATGAAAAACTTGATAACCCGATTTGTCGTGCAAATCATAGGTGTATTCCTCACCCGACCCGTCCGATACTCTGAACTTTACCTTGCCGGTGGCGGTGCCTATGTACTGTGCCATGATATACCCCTGTGAGCTGTTGGAATAATCTATCTCTACATAGTCGGACGCAAAAACCGACACCCCATCAGCCGAGGGTAAAAACACCTCGGTTAAAGGTTCCCGCAATGGGGTGCTCGAAAGTTCGCTCGGGGCTGATGGCTCGTCACCCCCACATGCGGTAAGCATTATAAATATAATAATAAGCAATATCCACGTCAATGTTTTTGGCATAATATTAAAATGTAATTCTCCTCTTTTGACGAAATTATAACAGATATTACAGGCCATTTCAAGAAAATACACCAAATTACTTTATAGACAACAGCAGTAGGAGTAAATACCCCTACTGCTGTGAAAATACTATGTGCTTTTAATTACTGGGCACTCTTTTTAAGCTTCTTGGAAAGTGCAAATACTATACCCGCAATCGCAATCAGTGCAATTATTACTGCCCATATTACAGCAGAACTACTTTGCTGCTGGGGTGCGGTGTTGCTGGTAGGGGTCTGGTTATCTTCTATGGTCTCGGGTTGCTGTTCGGGCGCATCACCTGTGGGGGTCTGGGGATCCTCTATTGTTTCAGGTGTTGGGGTGGGTGTAGGTGTAGGCGCCGGAGTAGGTGTAGGTGCGGGGGTAGGTGTAGGTGTGGGTGCAGGGTCAGCGGTTTGGGTTGCTGTTGGGTAATATGCCGCTGCGTTTGTGCCACTGCTGCTTGTGCCACCGCCCGAGGGAGTCGGGGTTGGGGTGGGGGTGCTTTCTTCAGCCGCTGCTGTCAGATAGACGTCGAATGTGTTTTCTGCGGTAGTGCCACCTTTAATGGGTGTGAAAGAAGGTGCGGTTCTTGTCGTGTCAATTTCATACTCAGAGTCCAAATCCAAAGTGGCGGCTTGTATGGCAACACCTGCGGGAAGTGTAAGCGTGCTCGAGGTTGTAGCGCCGTCTGCATGGAAGTTTATTGTAACATCTACGCCATTTTGCATAATGTACTTAAACTCAATTACATTATTGCTGCTGACGTTTTGACTTCTATTGTAGGTGTTGTTTTTGAGATCATAATCGAGTGCATAGCCACTGATATATTTTGCATATTCGGTGACAACAGTCGAGTTGTTATCATCAACAATCTTTGTAGTTCCGGGGATTTCTACCCAATCGCCATCTACCTTGTGTAGGTACTTTACTGTGTAGGGGTAGCTTGCCTTGTTTGCCCACTCGTAGTTGATGGTGATCATGTTAGTGCCACCGTCTGTCATGGTTAATGTGGATATATCGGGTGTGCCGGTGTAATGCCCTGCACCCCAACCGTAAGCGTTGATCAGTTGCTGCGATGACAGAATGTAATCGGCGGCATCAACATCACTGCCTGCAGGTAGGTAAAAGGTAGCGTCTTTGTAGTTACCATTTGCGGCACGATTGTGTCTGATTGTTAGGGGGATAAGTTCGTCGCTATTCTCTCTGTCGTAGTATACCTTGATTATGGCTTCTGTGCCCTTTTCAAGCTGTACATAGCCTTTTTCGCGTTGTACAATTGAGTCGGGTAGCTCAGCACCTGGTTTTGGTTTTACATTTGGTTTTGACGGTTTCACAAATGTGCTATTTACAAAAACAACATTGCTTGGCATGTCATTGAACCCGTCAGGCATGTCATCTGCACTGAGAAGTAAGCTGCTTAGTGCAATAAGCTGATCAACCCTGCTCTGGCCATGTGCTCTTAGTGCTGTGTTTTCGGTATAATTTGCGTTTTTATACCCTGTCGAACCATCGTGGAAAAAGTATCTTACCTCATAGGTAGACCTTGTATAATCTGGATCAATAGCCTTGTAGTAAATATTTATTTCTTCGCTCTTGCCATCTTTTAGCATCATCTTATAGTCGCCGATATTGGTAATGTCATCTGGGTCATACTCAGAATGAGACATCACAATTATATATCCTGCAACTGTAGGTAGAGTGATGCTCATTTTTTCTTCGTCATCAAGAACATAAGTAACCGAGGGGGCTACCTTTTTGCCACTGTTGGGGTCTGCGGTGGGGTCTGTAGTAGTATCTACAACTTCTCTGAAATGCAAGGTAAATGTGTTGGTAGATTTGTTTTCAGTTTCATACGCAGCCCATGCGCCATAATCTCTGCCGGCCACGGGGTTTGCGATCTCAAATGAGCCGGCGGGAGATGCGCCTTGGAATTTCCAACCGAGGAACACATAGCCTTCTCGGTTTAGATCAGACATATTTTCGGTAGGAAAGGAGATGTCCACGCTCCCGCTGGGGCTTGCAATATCGAAGTAAACTGTTTTAGTTGCATTCTCATCCCCGCCCATGTTCTTAAATGTCACCGAAAATTTGTTTTCCGTGTTGCTGTCCTCATCTTGTGCAAATGCAGCAAAGCTCACGCTCGACACGATCATCAAAGCGACAAGCACTATGCTCACAAGCCGTGCAAAATATCTTTTGTTTTCTTTCATGACTTCACCCTCGTTCATCAAATTTAATTTATTTATGCATTAATGAGTGTAATGCATTTAAAATATTTTACACTATTTTGACGCATTTGTCCAGTGGTCTATGCAAAAAAGATGCTGTCATTTTGAGAATTTGAATGGTATTTTTTGTGGAATAGTGACAGGTGGGGCGAAAATTAATAGTTGATAGTTAGCAATTACTGATAGTGTGAAGGGGTGTAGGGGAGGAGCAAAGCCCCTCCCCTACATGCTTGCCGTTGGATTTCCCCCTGTCCGCAGGTTTTGCGGGCAGGGGGATGGGTTTGGGGGTGCGTACTTATGCCCGTGGGCGTGACTTTGGCCGCGGGCTTATGTACGTGCGCACAAAGCCGTCCCCATGGGCGTGAAAGATGCGAGACAAGCACCCACCTATCGCCCCATGCCCCTAAATACAAATCCATCGCCTAGCGATACAATAATTACTCATTGCTCATTACTTCTGACTAATTGACCTTAAAAACTCCTCGCCGTCGCCGTATTTCTCGACCACGTAGTCGATATCCTTATCCCCACGTCCCGAGAGGTTTACAAGGATTGTGCCCTTTTTGCGCTCTTTGGCATGACGTATGGCGTAGGCCAGTGCATGGGAACTTTCTATTGCGGGGATGATACCCTCATTACGGCAAAGCAGGAAAAATGCCTCCATGGCTTCCTCGTCGGTTACATAGGCGTAATTTACACGGCCTACATCGTGCAGATAGGCGTGTTCGGGGCCGACCGATGGGTAATCCAAACCACTTGCGATGGAGTACACGGGATCGGGTTCGCCCTCTTTTTCGTTTTGTAACAGATAGCTCTCAAAACCGTGCAGAATACCCTTTTTGCCGTGGGTTATTGATGCGGCGTGACTGCCTATCTCATGTCCTGTGCCAAGCGGTTCGACACCGTAAATCTCAACAGGGGTGTCAAGAAATGCAGAGAACAAACCCATCGCATTTGAACCGCCGCCCACACAGGCGCATATTGCATCGGGCAAAAATCCCGACAACTCCTTAAACTGTGCCTTGGCCTCGTGACCTATAACACTTTGGAAATCTCGCACCATCATGGGGAAGGGATGAGGTCCCACCACCGAACCTATGCAATAGATTGCAGTTTCGTATTCCTTGAGGTAGGCCTCAAATGCGGCGTCCACGGCCTCTTTTAGGGTTTTAAGACCGTGTGAGACGGGCACCACCCTTGCGCCGAGTAGTTTCATACGTACCACGTTGGGGTGCTGTTTTGCGATGTCCACCTCGCCCATGTAGATGTCACACTCAAGGCCGAAATAGGCGGCGGCGGTGGCCAGTGCCACGCCGTGTTGACCTGCACCGGTCTCGGCAATAATCTTCTTTTTGCCCATAAACTTGGCAAGAAGTCCCTCACCCATGCAGTGGTTGATTTTATGTGCGCCGGTGTGGTTTAGGTCTTCACGCTTTAGGTAGATTTGTGCCCCGCCGATTTTGGACGACAGAGTTTGGCAATGATAAATTGGGGTGGGGCGACCTTGAAATTCCTTGC
Organism: uncultured Oscillospiraceae bacterium; assembly: GCA_964370005.1. GTDB lineage: Bacteria > Bacillota > Clostridia > Oscillospirales > Ruminococcaceae > Heteroruminococcus. The sequence goes on along the minus strand of CAYJGR010000042.1, from coordinate 11,045 downwards.
GGATTCTGCGCAGTTCACTTATAAAATCACTGCGATTGCAAATGTTGTGATAGGCCTCGGTGATCTCTTTGAAAGCCGGTATAAGGCATTCGGGAAGGTACTGCCCACCATACTCGCCAAAACGCCCGTCTTCACTTGGAAACTCTTTTAGGTAGTTGTCAAAATCCTTGTAACTTTTTACTGTGCTCATGATAAACCCTCCTGAAAATATAGTTTTTTATATATACAGCTTTGCACTGTGGCAATCACTGCAAATAAACAAAAAAGCCCCTGTCCTAATAATAGGACAGAGACATTACCTCTGCGGTACCACCTAAATTGACGAAAATTCGCCCACTCTTATCATGTACATACAATACATGTGCCCCTGATAACGAGTGGCATCCCCGTCGGACATTACTCACCTTTCGGCTTTCTTTCCGCCCTCACAAGTCCATTCATCTACCAATATCTGATGGCTTTTCACCAAGCAGCCACTCTCTGAACAGATATTCTTAGTAGGTTACTCCTCTTGTTCACTGGTTTAGCGTGTTAAATTATTTATGAGTATATCTTATAAATAGTTATTTGTCAAGGGTAAATTTGAATATATATTAAATCGCAACCTCTCATTGCGTGGCAAAACTTTGTCCTTTTCCACTACCTCATACATTGCATCAATTTTTTTTGATTTGAGTGTTGACATTTTGATATATTGGGTGTATTATGATATCAGTTCAAAAAAATTTGATTTAACCATCCTCTGTGGTGGTTAAAAAATCAAGTTATATATCAAAATTTTTCGTTATGACGAAAGGTAGGTCTTTGTAATGCAAGTATTAAGTTCTGTTTGGGATTTCATTCAAATCCAACTGCTGGGCATGAAATGGCTAAACGACGGTGTGGGGGTACTTTTGGGCAATTTGGGACTCGACATCACCTCACAAATTGGGGCAAGTGTGCATTTTTTCATCTACGATGTAATAAAAATCACTGTACTGCTTTGTACCCTCATTTTTGTGATATCATATATACAAAGTTTCTTCCCGCCCGAGCGGAGCAAAAAAATTCTTAGCCGTTTTAAGGGCATTTGGGCAAACATCGTCTCGGCACTGCTGGGCACTGTCACACCATTTTGCTCCTGCTCATCCATCCCTCTGTTTATGGGCTTTACAAGTGCGGGGCTACCTGTGGGGGTTACATTCAGCTTTCTAATCTCCTCCCCCATGGTCGATTTGGGTAGCCTAATACTACTCATGAGTATATTTGGCGGTAAAGTTGCTTTTGCTTATGTAGTTGTGGGGCTTGTTATCGCTGTTATTGGCGGTACGCTACTACAAAAACTCGGTATGGAGAAATATGTGGAAGATTTTATATTAAATGCAAACAGTATTGATATAGAGTCGCCCGACCTCACCAAAAAAGAACGTATGATATTTGCAAAAGAACAGGTCTTTTCAACCTTCAAGAAAGTTTTCCCCTATATTTTGGTGGGTGTGGGCATCGGTGCTGTTATTCATAACTGGATACCTCAAGATATTACCAAGGGTATTTTAGGCAGTGATAACCCCTTTGGCGTAATACTTGCAACACTTGTGGGTGTGCCGATGTACGCCGATATCTTCGGCACAATACCGGTGGCCGAGGCACTTTTGGCAAAGGGGGCACAGCTTGGCACAATTCTTTCGTTTATGATGGCGGTTACAGCACTTAGCTTGCCCTCCATGATAATGCTGAAAAAAGCTGTTAAACCCAGACTTTTAGGGGCGTTTATAGCCATATGTTCTGCAGGCATTATCATTGTAGGGTATTTATTTAATGCATTTCAATATTTACTGGTTTAACGGAGGAAAAAGAAATGGCAAAAACATGGTATCCCGTTATTGATTATGTGGTTTGTGCTGAGTGTGGGGACTGCATTGTAAAATGTAAAAACGGTGTGTATAATAAAGAAAAAGCACCCTCCCCTGTCATAGATAGCCCCCTAAACTGCATAGACCACTGCCACGGGTGTGGCAATGCCTGTCCTGTGGGTGCAATATCCTATGTGGGCGAGGATACAGATTGGACGCCCCCAAATGCACAATAATCAATTGTTTAATTACATTATATAGGAGGATTTTATTATGGGACTGTTTGGTTTTGGCAAAAAGAAGCAAGAAGCTTGTGGTTGTAGTGGTGGTGCATGTGATACCGCCCCGAAAGCTGAAGAAAAGGTATACAATGAGGCCGGAGAAGAAATGGCGCAGTGCGACTGCGGTAATATGTGCAAGGTGTCCGACATAGAGGCCAAGAAAGCGGCCGAGCAAAAAGCCGGCGGTTGTTGTGGCAGTATTGATGGGGATAGCGTGGCAAATGCTCAGGCGGGTCAGGCACAGGGCGCTTCGGTCAAGGTGCTGGGCTCGGGCTGTAAGAAGTGTAACCAGCTCGAAGAGGCCACCCATGAGGCGCTGAAAAATCTCGGCATGGACACCGCTATTGACCATGTGACCGATTTTGCCGCCATCGCAAGCTATGGTGTAATGACCACACCTGCCTTGGTAGTGGATGGCAAGGTGGTCTCATTTGGCAAGGTACTTAAAACAAATGAGGTCGAGGCCATCCTAAAAAAAGCACGTGGGTAATGTAACATATTAAGGAGATTAAGACGTATGAGTGAAAATAATAAACCCAAAATTATATGTGAGGGCAAACCTAAGGTGGCCTTTGTATGCAATCATAATTCATGCCGTAGCCAAATGGCTGAGGCGCTTGGCAAGATGTACGGCGGGGATGTATTTGATAGCTATTCGGCCGGCACCGAGATAAAAAGCCAAATCAATCAGGACGCTGTACGACTTATAAAGAAGATTTATGATGTGGATATGGAGGCAACACAGTTTAACAAAACGATTTTCGATATCCCAAAGCCTGATGTAGTTATATTTATGGGGTGTAATGTGAGTTGCCCGAGTTTATCCTCTGCATATTCTGAAAACTGGGGGCTTGATGACCCCAGCGGCAAGAGTGATGAGGAGTTTGAAGTCATTATAAAAGAAATTCATGCTAAAGTGCTTAAGCTCAAAGAGAAGTTGGCCTAATAGCACCACGTGATATTTCGCCACCGAGTGTTACCTTGTATGGGGCATTCGGTGGCTTTTTGTAAAAATAAAAAGTGAGAATAGGTGGTGGGGTGGCGGAGGCTTACACCTCGACAGAGGTGCGCCACATCTGTGAAGGTGGGGCGGGTGCCTGCCGAGTGTGCGAGGTGAAAAGGCACCAAAGCCGGAGCCACCAC
>CAYJGR010000042.1:4020-7779 GCA_964370005.1 uncultured Oscillospiraceae bacterium | reverse complement strand
CCCTGGGGGGGCCCAATTTGGGTTTGGGGGGGGGGGGGGCGGGCGGTGGGGGGTTGTTAAAACCCAAAAACCGCGGCCCCCACCACACCGCCGTAGATGTCGGTATGAATAGAATAGTAGCATAAAAATTGCGCCCACCTGCGGTTTTGGCAGGTGGGCGTTTTAAGTGTTTTACTCAATTTTTTACAAAAAATTGCAGGGGTTCGGGGACAGAGTCCCCGAGGTCTTAGGCTTGGTGCTATGCACCAAGGTCTTAATTGTCGCCCTGTGCATGGGCATTTGCAATCTCTTTCTCAACTAGGGGCAGAATGGCGTGCAAATCGCCCACGATGCCAAGGTCTGCCGCACCGAATATAGGTGCCGAGGGGTCTTTGTTTATCGCAATGATAAGCTCGGAATCCTCCATGCCGGCCAAATGCTGGATTTGACCCGAGATGCCACAGGCAAGATACAGGTCGGGGCGCACGGTCGAGCCGGTCTGTCCCACCTGACGGTCGGGGGAAGTCCAACCGAGGTCAACACAAGCACGTGAGGAGGAAATTGTACCACCGAGCTGATCGGCAATCTTCTCAAGCTGGCCAAAGTTCTCGGAGGTACCCATGCCACGTCCGCCCGAAATCAGAATGTTAGCATCCTGAATGTTCATGCGCTGGGGCTTGTTGGGGATGATCTCGAGTATCTCGACATTCTTGCAGCTGGCGGGGATATCCACTGTGAAGTTCTCTACCTCGCCCTTTGCCGAGTCATCGGGCTGCAGTTTTTGCATAACGCCGGGACGAATAGTGGCCATCTGGGGGCGATGCTTGGGGCAAATGATGGTAGCCATGATGTTACCACCAAATGCGGGGCGAGTCATGAGCAGATTGTTTGTCTCGCTGTCCACATCAAGGCTTGTGCAGTCGGCGGTAAGGCCGGTGTGCAGTCTTGCCGACACGCGGGGAGCAAGGTCACGCCCGATGGCGGTTGCACCAAGAAGCAGTATGTCGGGTTTGTAATTCTCGAGCACCTTGCTCAGAGCATACACATAAGGCTCGGTCATATACACTTCAAGCATGGGGTTCTCTACCGAGATGACACGGTCGGCACCGTAGCGCAAAAGGCGCTTATTCATGGCCGCATTGTCGTGACCAAGCACCACTGCGGTGAGGTCGGTTTTCAGGTCATCGGCGATACCCTTGCCACGCCCAAGAAGTTCGAGCGACACATTGGTGATCTTGTTATCGACCTGTTGTACAAATACAAATACGCCCTTGTACTCACTTATATTCATTGTATTCACCACTTTCTCTTATCACAGAATGAATTTTTCTTGAAGCTTTTCGACTATGAGCTGTGCGGCCTGCTGAGGGCTCTCGGGGGTCACCTGAGTGCCTGCGGCCTTGGGGGTCTTTGTAAAGGATTTGTACACATTTGTAGGCGAACCTTTAAGTCCCACATGCTCAAGGTTTATCTCAAAGTCCTTGGTGGTCATGATCTTTGTGGCCAAGCTCTCCTCACGGTAGGCGTCAAAAATACCGCCGGGGGTCATGTAGCGAGGGGTGTTTAGCTCGGATAGTGCTGTGATAAGGCAGGGCATTTTGCACTTGATCATATGATAACGATCCTCAAACTTACGCTTGACAATCACGCTATCGCCCTCTACCTTTATCTCCTCGGCATAGCTAATATTGGGCCAGCTCATGTGCTCGGCGATCTGGGGGCCTACTTGGGCGGTGTCGCCGTCGATGGCCTGACGCCCTGTGATGACCAAATCGACCTTCATGGTGCGCAGTGCGGCGGCCAATACACTCGAGGTCGCCCAAGTGTCGGAACCTGCTACGGCACGGTCGGTGATGAGCACAGCCTCATCTGCACCCATGGCCACAGCCTCTTTAAGAGCTAAATCGGCCTGGGGCAAACCCATGGTCATGACGGTGACATGTGCGCCGTACTCCTCTTTGAGACGCAGGGCGGCCTCGAGGCCTGCCTTGTCGTCGGGATTTATAATGCTGGGGATACCTTCACGAATCAGTGTGCCGGTTACCGGATCGAGTTTTACCTCGGTGGTATCGGGCACCTGCTTAATGCAAACAACTATATTCACGGATATATTCCTCCTTTACAATGTCCGACTCACTTGAGCAATTGGCCGGCAATGACCATCTTCATAACTTCACTGGTACCCTCGTAGATTTCAGTGATCTTGGCGTCACGCATCATGCGCTCAACAGGATATTCACGCATGTAACCATAACCACCCATCATCTGTACCGCTCTGTTTGTGACATAAGAGGCGGTCTCGGAGGCAAACAACTTAGCCATAGCGGCCTTGGTCGATATAGGCTCGCCGTTATCATAAGCCACAGCGGCACTATATGTCATAAGGCGGGCGGCCTGCACACGGGTTTCGAGGTCGGCCAAAGTAAACTGGGTGTTCTGAAGCTTGCTAAGGGGCTTGCCAAACTGCTTGCGCTCCTTGACATATGCGGTTACGTTATCAAGGGCGCCCTGTGCAAGGCCGAGTGCCTGTGCGGCGATACCTATACGGCCACCATCCAGCGCCTTCATGGCGATACCAAAGCCCTTGCCCTCTTTGCCAAGTAGGTTTTCCTTGGGGATTTTTACGTTGTCAAATATAAGCTCACAAGCGGTCGAGGCTCTGATGCCCATTTTCAGCTCGGGCTTGCCCACCTTGAAGCCGGGGGTGTCCTTCTCAAGGATAAAGGCCGAAATGCCACGGGTACCTTGGCTCTTATCGGTCATGGCAAATATGGTGTAAACATCTGCCCAGCCCGAGTTTGTGATAAAGATTTTGCTGCCGTTGAGGATGTAGTGGTCGCCCTCAAGCACAGCACGAGTCTGCTGGCCTGCAGCATCGGTACCGGCCGAGGGCTCGGTCAGACCAAAAGCGCCGAGGTATCTGCCATCAAGCAGGGGGCGCAGATACTTCTCTTTTTGCTCGGGTGTGGCCACGCTATTGAGCACACCACAGCACAGCGAGGTATGAACCGAGGTGATGATGGCGGTCGAGCCGCAAACACGGCCAAGTTGTTCCATCAGCAGTACATAGGTCAGATCGTCGCAACCCTGTCCGCCAAACTGCTTGGAAAAAGGAATACCCAAAAATCCAAGTTTTTTCATCTTTTCGACCGTTTCGACGGGGAAACGCTCGGTCTCATCGATCTCGTGGGCTATGGGGGCTACCTCACGGTCGGCAAAATCCCTAAAAAGGGTTTGAGCCAACTGATGCTCCTTGCTCAGTGTAAAATTCATATCATTCACTCCTTCTATGGACCCCACCCGCACATGCGGGGGGTATGCAAAAATTTATTCGGGCATGTACATTGTTGCTTTGCCTGTTATAACATCCTTGCCGTCTTGATTTGTGCAGACGGTGGAGAGTACCACACGTTTTTTCTCGGGGATGACCTCGATGACCTCGACCTTTGTGTCGATGGTATCACCAAAGCGCACCGGAGCGGTAAAGCGCAGTTCCTGACCCATATAGATACAACCCGGACCGGGTAGCTTCATCCCAAGCACGGCGGTTATGTAGCCGGCTGTGAACATGCCATGGGCAATACGGCTGCCAAACTGGGTGGACTCGGCGTAAACCTTGTCGATGTGTACGGGGTTTTGGTCGCCTGAAATGCCTGCGTAGAGATAAACATCTCCTTCGGTCACGGTCTTGCGCATATTGGCATTATCGCCAACTTTGATCTCGCTTAACTTCATGATTACACGCTCCCTTTGTGTTGTTTTTTTGCGGTTTTCCCGCCT
>CAYJGR010000042.1:0-3920 GCA_964370005.1 uncultured Oscillospiraceae bacterium | reverse complement strand
TACAGGCGAAATTGTATCACAAAATTAAATAGAGTTCAATATATTTTTAGAAAAAAATTAGAATTCTAATTAAATTGGTAAAAATGTCTGATTTTTACTTGACATTTTTGCAAAAATATCTATGATGTATTTATTGAGAAGTTATTCGGGAGGTGTTTTGGTGCTAAAGAAACGCAAAAATATAGGTGCAAAAATACACAAATTGTCACATTTGATGGTACAACTTAAAAACAGGCGTGTTGAGCATTTGGGGATTACCCAGCAGCAGGCCAATGTGATAAATTATCTCTACAACCGCCCCGATGAAGACATATATCAAAAGGATATAGCCGAGCATCTTTCACTTAAAAATTCATCGGTCACCAGCCTTATTGCCAACCTTGAAAAGAATGGTTTCCTCTCCAAAGTTCCCGACCCCACCGACGCAAGGCATAAAAAAATTGTACTCACCGGCAAGGCCTGTAAAGAGCATCTCGTCTGCCTTGATTTTGTACATGGCATAGAGGATAATATGCTGGACGGTTTCTCGGATGAGGAACTGGAACAATTCAACGAACTCCTGCGCCGAGCAATTGGGAATATTGTTAAGAATTAGGGCTATTAGAGGATAAAATATCAGCGAATAGAGGACAGATAAGGGCGAAGGCATCCACACAGTTGCCATTGCCCTTTCTATCTTGTGTGCTATACTTACAACAGCCAACAGCGCGGAGGAAAAATGAATAGCAATAATATACTTGGAACAAAACCTATTCCAAAGCTGATGATAAAATACTGCTTGCCTGCCGTAGTAGCCATGATAATCACCGGCATACAGGGCATGATTGACGGTATGTTTGTCGGTAACTTTGTCGGACCTAATGCCCTGGCAAGTGTCAATATCGCTATGCCTTTTATGCAGATAATTATCGGCGTGAGTATGGTGATCAGTATAGGCACTCAAAGTTATGTTGGAATAAATCTCGGATTGGGAAATGCTGAAAAAGCCCAAAATTCTTTTAAAACTTTTGGGATGATAATATCAAGTATTGCTGTTTTAATAACAATTTTGGGGCTTACCTTAAATAGGCAAATAGCAACTGCTTTAGGCGCTGACAATGTGCTTATTTATGATGCTTCAACATACATAAAGTTTATCTCTATCTTTGCATTGCCCATGTGTATCATGTTCTATTTCGGCTTTCTATCAAGAATTGTAGGCAAGCCCGAAAAATATCTCTATGGTACTATTCTTAGTGTAATTGTCAATGTATCACTTGATTATTTGTTTATCGCAAGGCTTGATATGGGTATTATGGGTGCGGCACTGGCAACAGGTATCGCCTATAGTTCAGCGCTTTTGTTTGTCGTATCACCTATGCTCGACAGGAAAAATGTCATAAATATTTTTGCAGGTAAATTCTCTGCCCAAAGTGTAGGTTCGGTGTTTTATAACGGCAGTTCCGAGGGCATAAACTCCTTATCTATTGCGGTAACTGCATTTTTATTTAATATATCGCTTATGAATATATCCGGTCCCGGAGGGGTCACCGCATTTACTGCTATAAACTATGTCGGCACACTTGGTACGATGTTGTTATTTGGAATTTCTGATGGCGTCGGACCCATTGTGAGTTATAACTTCGGTATGCATGATTACCGGCGGGTTAAAAATATTATGAAAACCTCATATGTTTGTAACCTTATATTTGGTGCGGTGCTGTTTTCTTTGTTGTTTTTCTTTGGCGAAATGCTTGTAGGTTTGTTTATAAAAGATAGCCCCGAACTTATAAATCTTGCGGTGTCGGGTGGCAAAATTTATGCTTTTTCATTTTTGTTCTCGGGATTTAATATATTAAATTCGGGGTATTTTACGTTTATAGGCAGAGGTCTTGAGTCTGTGTTGGTGGCAGCAAGTCGAGGTTTTATATTTGTTAGCATCGGCATATTCGCTTTACCTGTATTCTTAGGTATGAACGGAATATGGCTGAGCGTTCCCTTTGCGGAATTTTGTGCCGTAATCGTCGGCCTCGGTCTGCTCAAATTCACCGATAAAAAACTATACAAGTCTAAATCTATATCTGCATATGAAAGTAATGCCGTGGCATCGGATGCAAATTTGACAACCATGTTACCCTCAAGTGCACCCCACAAAGTAATCACCATAAGCCGACAATTTGGCAGCGGTGGCCGTGAAGTAGGCAAAAGAGTCGCCGATGCTCTGTCCTATGCTTATTATGACAAGGAACTCTTAAATGCAATTTCTAAGGAAACCGGACTCGATACCGCACTGATAGATAAACTTGACAGCACAAGAATTTTTAGTTACACCTTCTCTCGCTCATTTATGACATATAAACAGCTACCCGTGGGTGAAGTGAACCTTGCTAAAAAAGATATACTCAAAAAACTTGCAGCTAAATCAAACTCGGTATTTATTGGCAGGTGCTCGGATTATATTTTAAGCGACTACAAACCATTTAAGATATACATCTATTCCTCCGATATGCAGTACAGAGTAAATCGCTGTTTTGATAAAGTGCCCCAGGACAAAACGCTGATAAATACAAAAGAAATGATAAGCGAGATACTTGAAATAGATAAGAACAGAGCCAAGTATTATGAAGGCCAAACAGGACAGAAATGGGACGATTTGCTAAACTATAATCTTTGTGTTGATACCTCTAAAGTGGGCGTTAAGGGTGCGGTCGAAATCATTTTGAAAGCTCTCGAAATTAGGGCGTGCTAACACCGCCTATGGACTGAAAAAGGCACAGACCATTATGGTCTGTGCCTTTTTTGCTGTGTAATAATCACAATGGGCTCGCTTACTGCTCTGCCGGATTATCATCCTCCGGGGTCGGCTCCTGTGCCTGCGCCACCGTCTCGCCCTCGGGGGTGGCGGGGGCATTTTCACTCTCGGCCTCATCATGTGAGGGGGGTGTCATGGGTTTCATCGGCTCGACCGCCTTGGGGGGCTGCGGTTCCTCGCCCTTCATCAGCAGATCAAAGTTCTCGCCGTCCATCTTCTCATGCTCTAAGAGATATGCCGCCACCTGCTCCATCTTATCCATGTTTTCCTTTAAGATGCTGGTACAGCGGTCATAGGCCGCATCAAATATGGCTCGTACCTCTATATCAATCTCGCCGGCCACACTCTCGGAATAGTTACGACTATGCCCAAGCTCTCGACCCAAAAACACCTCGTTTTGGTCGCTACCATAGACAATGGGGCCCAGTCGCTCCGAGAATCCAAACCTTGTGACCATCTGACGCACGATATCACTGGCGCGTTGCAGGTCGTTGGAGGCACCTGTCGAGATGTCATCAAGCACAAGCTGTTCGGCTATACGTCCACCGAGCAGTACTATTATGCTCTCCTCCATCTCCTTCTTGGTGCGATACATCTTCTCCTCCTCGGGCAATGAGAGGGTGTAGCCTCCCGCCAAACCTCGGGGGATGATGGACACCTGATGCACCTTATCCTGTGTGGGGCAGAAGTAGGTCGCCACCGCATGACCCGCCTCGTGGAAGGCTGTCAGGCGACGGTTTTTGTCGTTGACTGCCTTGGAACGCTTCTCGGGACCGACCATAACTTTTATGGTGGCCTCCTCGATCTCGTTCATGGTTATAGCCTTGTAACCACGGCGTCCCGCAAGCAGTGCCGCCTCATTTAAGAGGTTTTCAAGGTCTGCACCAGTAAAACCTGCCGTAGAACGAGCAATTACCGCCAACTCTACATCTGGAGCTATGGGCTTGTTGCGGGAGTGCACCTTGAGTATCTCCTCACGCCCCTTAATATCGGGGTAGTTGACCACTATTTGACGGTCAAAACGTCCCGGGCGCAGTAGTGCAGGGTCAAGGATATCACGTCGATTTGTGGCCGCTATGACGATTACCCCGAGATTGGCCGCAAAGCCATCCATCTCAACAAGTAGCTG
>CAYJGR010000041.1:0-20429 GCA_964370005.1 uncultured Oscillospiraceae bacterium | reverse complement strand
CTCGCGGGCTATTGTACGTTCACGCCGAAACCGCCCCCCACACGGAAAAGCGGGGTGGAAAACCCCACCCCGCCGTCTATGCCCTTAAATATAAATCCATCGCAAAGCGATACAATAATTACTCATTACTCATTACTAATTGCCCTTAAAAGCCCTTATCTCTCCTCTAATCACCATACACTCGGTTGTTTATGGCCGGGATTTGAGGTGATGGTGTAGGGCGATACCGTCTCGCCCGGACGCAGCAATCTTGCCATGACGACAAAGCGCTGATTACTGGTAGCACCATAGGCACGGGTGCAGGTCGATAAGGTTAAAATCTTATCCGAGCTACTTACATCCACATCGAAATTGTGGCGACTGCGGCGGCGTGCCTCATCTATAATATACTGCCCACCTGACGAGCTTATATAGTTAAAAGAAAGATCGGTATAAAATACGGCAAAAATCTTAAACACCATATCCTGTGAGGCGGTCGAGTAATATATATATGGGTTTGCCTGTGCCGTCGAAAGGTAATGATACCCGGGCAGTTGGGCGAACATCACACCGCCACTTCCCACAGATGGGTTAGCCGATACATTTGTCCAGTTGTGCCCATAAAGCACTGTATTGTTTGAAATTTGCGACGAATTGCCAAAACTGGTCGAACCATTTGTCCATATAACGCCATTGGTGCTGGGTTCTTTGTAGTATCCACGTGCGAGGTAATAATTTATGTCCGAGTGATGCGCCACAGGGTAGTTGATATTTGTCCCCGGCACATAAACCCAGCCTTTTATATCGCTGTTGGTACTCTGCCATGAGCGGATATTGGCACTGAAACTACCCGCACTTGAGGCATTAAACGAGGCCGTGGCGGGAACAGCGTCGCCCGATTCCTCTTCCTGCTCGGGTGCAATTTCGGCCATACGCATATCGGCGGCGGTCTGCAGACCTGTCAGCATTATTTCGCCTGTGGGATCAAGCCCTGCCACGCCACCTGCCTGGGCTCGCATTGGCACGAATATCAATTCGTCCTGCTCCTGCCCAAGCTGTGGAGCATCACTTTCAGGTGACTGCTCATCCACCGACGTGGCCGGCACTGCCATCATGACCGACGGCGCACATCCACTAAACAGCATGACCATAACAAGACAAAGGGCTATCACACTTTTAAGTTTACATAAAAATCCCATATTCATAATCATATTCCTCACAAATAAAGCATTTTTTAGGATAAAGGGCAACATATGCCAAATCTGAAATCCACATTGTCCCTATTATAGCATAAGTGAGGAAATTTGAATAGTAAAAATTATAAATTGAACAGGAAATTTTTGGATATGAGTTTACACAAAAATCCCCCGCCTGCAAAACACAAGCGGGAGAATGCTGTAAAATATTTATTGGGTTTTACTATTGCCCAAATGGTATGATAGTGTCATAAGACTGTCGGACAGGTGGACATTTTCCACTGCAATATTGTCATAGCGGTGGGTCAAATCACAGTGGGAGAAATTCCAAAACCCCTTGACCTCAAGTTCCACTAAAGTGTCGGCTATGCCGGTAGCCTGCGACTTTGGCACGCACAAAATAGCCGCCTGCGGGTTATGTGTTTCACAAAACTCGGATAGGTTGTCCATGTGCTCAACCCTTATATCTCCGAGTTTTTTGCCCACAATCTCGGGAGCGATATCGAAAGCCCCCACCAAACTAAAACCTATGCTTTCAAAGTCGATTTGTCGCGCCACGGCCTTGCCTATATTACCGACGCCTATCAAAATAATCTTTCTTAATTGATCAAGCCCTAAGATATGACCTATTTCATTGTAAAGATAATCCACATTGTAGCCATACCCTTGAAGCCCAAACCCACCAAAACAGTTGAGATCTTGCCGAATTTGCGAGGCGGTCAGGTTCATTTTGTGGGCAAGTTCCTTTGAGGATATGCGGGAAATGCCGTCGGCCAGCAAATCTTTTAAAAAGCGTCTGTACCGTGGCAATCGCTTTATGACCGATACCGAAATGGCATGGCGTTTTTTTTGATTTTCAGTGGAAGACATAACACCCCTCCTCTATGGACAGATATCTAAATTCAGGCCATACCCTCGACGGTTTGCATGACATAATCGCCGAATTGCTCACAGGTGCATCCTGTGTCACGGCCTGTAATTTTGAGTTTGGCCTCGGTATACATACATATATCGAGCGCCTTTGTCAGACGGTCGGCCTCCTGCTGATAGCCGATGTGGGATAGCAGTAGCACGGCGGCACGCAACATGGAACAGGGGTCGGCATAATGCCCTCTGCCCTCGTCCATCATACGGGGGGCCGAGCCGTGAATAGCCTCAAACATCGAGTAGCGGTTGCCGATATTGGCGCTACCGGCCGTACCCACACCGCCCTGGAACTCGGCGGCCTCGTCGGTGATGATATCGCCGTACAGATTGGGTAGAACCATGACCTGAAAATCACGGCGACGCTTTTGGTCGATAAGCTTGGCGGTCATGATGTCGATGTACCAATCATCGGTCGAGATGTCGGGATACTCTTTGCCGATCTCTTGGCAGAGCTCCAAAAACTTGCCGTCGGTGGTCTTTACAACGTTTGCCTTTGTCACAATCGACACACGGTTTTTGCCGTTGCTTTTGGCATATTCATAGGCCAGACGGGCAATGCGTTTTGTCCCCTGTGTTGTGGTTACGGTGAAGTCAAAAGCCAAATCCTCATCCACATTTAGCCCTGACGAACCCAGAGTATAACTACCCTCGGTGTTTTCTCTAAAGAATGTCCAGTCGATGCCCTCATCCGGCACCTTTACGGGGCGGACGTTGGCAAAAAGATCAAGTTCTTTACGCATGGCCACATTGGCACTTTCGATATTAGGCCAAGGGTCACCGGCTCTGGGGGTGGTGGTGGGGCCTTTGAGGATGACATGACAGGCTTTTAGCTCCTCGAGCACGTCATCGGGGATAGCCTTGCCGACTGCCACACGATTTTCAATTGTAAGTCCATCGATGTCACGGAACTCCACACGCCCTGCCGCCACTTCACTTTTTAGGAGAAATGCCAGTACTCGGGCAGCTTCCTTTGTGATGATGGGGCCGATACCGTCCCCACCGCAAACACCCACAATAATTTTATCGATTGTGGTGTAGTCGGTGGCCGCCTGTTCATTTTTAAGGCGCTCTACCCGCTCAAGTTGTTGCTTGACGAGTTTTGCGTAGTGTTCGGTGGCCACCTGTACTTTGTCCTGCATATTCATAAAAATCTCCATTCTGTGCACAGCACAAATAATTTTGAAAAGCCTCCATCGCAGTGGAGATTTTTCGGCACCTCGCCCGTCCTCGGGCGAGGTCATATAAATAATGTTTTAGCGTGATTTTTCACGCTAAATACCTCCATTGTGCCGCAAGTTTCAACATCTCAAACGCTCCTGAAAATATTGACCCCACCGCTATTTATATGTACATCACAGACCTTATTTTATCGCACAATGTCGGGGGTTGTCAACTTTGCAGTATTTCCTGCATTTTAGCGCTGCAATCCATTAAAAAACCATGACAGCTATGGCAATAATCATAAAAACAGCGGCTGCGATTTTAGCTATGACGAGTTTATGCGAGAAAACCTTGCAAAGAATAGGTATGCTCACAAACGACACCCCCGCAAGCACGCCACTAGATACCCGCTGAGCTATATAATTAGAGGGCAATGCCGTGAGGCCAAGGAGATTCACAAGCAGGGTAAAGAGCATCATCACAATGAGCAGTGTGAAGACTGTCCTGGGTTTCTTGGCCAAAAAGCAGGCCACAATGAGCCCCACCCCGACCAGTGTTATAAATATAAAGAAATACAGCAACAACTCCAGCATAAATTCACCTCATTATTAAATATATTTTATTGCTTATCTCTATTTTACCACATTTGCATATAATTTTGCTACACAAATATTGACGACAAACAAATGGTGTGATATCATAATACGGTCGTACAAGATAATATATGGAGAGATGTCCGAGCGGTTTAAGGAGCTGGTCCTGAAAACCAGTGACTCGAAAGAGCCGTGGGTTCGAATCCCACTCTCTCCGCCACCGGCTTGAAGCCGGACACAATTCGCGCTCACAGCTTGTGGGTGCGAATATTTTTTACCCGAGATATAATGAAATCTATCGATATAAGACACAGTTGATTGGGACAGCAAGTCACTGTTATGATGACCTCCTTTCTGTCATGTACAACAACATACGATAATCACAGCCGGCACCCAGATTCTATGGGGTGACAGTTGTTTTACCAATTTTATTCAAATATAGCCCCTTAACTTTTCCCCCAAACTGTACGATAAACATATTACACAGCATAATAGGAGGGCTATATAATGATTTCAAATATACAAAACACACAGAATGTTTCTACCATAAAGACCACTATAAGCTCTGATTTAAAGAGCAATGGCACAACCAATGCCACCGCCACACAAAACATCGATACTTTTGAGAAGACCGGCGATGTCGGCGAAAATATCACCTACAATCCCCCAAAAAAGCTCACCGAAGAGCAAATAGAGGCTTTGCAAAGGCAACAAACCGAGTCCACATTGAGTTGGTACCGAGACATGGTCCAGCAAAATGTTGCCACCCAAGCCGGACAGACAAGTGTACTGCATAACGGCATAGAGCTTAGCGCTAATTCGGCCAATCTACTAAGCGATATATTCGGCAGTTTGGAGGCCGCACTACCCACACCCGCTACCACACCCGAGGGTGCACTGGCCGATATCTCCCCCGGCGGGGCATACTCGATTGAGGCAGTATCGGATAGAATTATGCTAATGGCCACCACTCTATCGGGAGGTGACCCTGAAGTTATGGCCGAGATGGAGCAGGCTGTAAAGAAAGGCTTTGAGGCGGCGGGGCTAAATCTCGAAACCGGCGAGGGAATGCCCGACATCACCATGGATACATATAATCATATTATGAACGAATTTGCAGAGTTAAAAGGTACCACCGCAGAGGATGAAAGCGTATAAAATCTTTTTAAATTTGACCACAGCATACAAATTGTGTGCTGTGGTTTTTTTCCTGCAAATAATATCGTGTTTTGCGGGAAATATAGTGCTACACTAATATTTTCGAGAGGTTAGCGCGAAAGATCACGCTAATATCTTATTAGGCCTCGCCCAAGGACGGGCGAGATGCCAAAAAAATCTCCACTGCATAAGGAGATTTTTCAAAACTATTTGTGCTGTGCACGCAGTGGAGGTTTTTATGGATTTTAATAATGTATGGCAAAGAATTGTACGTCATGAGGGGGAGCATTTCACCACCGCCTCGGGACTTGATATGACCTATAAGATTGACGGCGATATGCTCACCCCATCAAGAGCAGATTTTCAGGTGGACAAGAAAAGTTTTGAATCGGCATATAGAAACATGCCGGTATCGGGCCCCGGTGATATGCCCCATGATGTTATCGGCTCGACCTATGTTTATGCCATTTTATCGGATGACCGTATTGTGTCACAGTAGCATATGAATTTGGATTATGATGCTGTATTTTATGAAGAAGAGGCCTTGTCATACCCCTTGGGGCAGATGTTGCGGGATAAGTATGCACATTTGAGCTGGACAAAAATAGACTCACACAACCGCATAAAAGAGTTTAGCAGCGCCCCAAATAAAGATTTTATAAAGCTCAAGAAACATTTGATTGTCGGGGTGCGAAAGACACATAGATATACCTGGAATCAAAAGGTATCGGACCGGCTTGTGCCCTACACCTCCTCGGGGTGCAGGGCTATGTGTCTTTATTGCTATTTGGTGTGTAACTACAACAAGTGCTCCTATTTGCGGGTGTTTGTCAATCGTGAGAATATGATGGACAATCTGCTGAAAAAGGACGGTTTGGCAACACATCCCCAGACCTTTGAGGTGGGGAGCAATAGCGACCTGATACTCGAGAATATCGTGACCCAAAACCTCCCATGGACGATAAATACTTTCGCCCAAAACGCCAAAGGAAAGCTGACCTTTCCTACAAAATTCGATATGATAGAACCTCTACTTGATCTTAACCATCGTGGTAAAATCATATTCAGGATGAGTGTCAACCCCGTGGAAATCATACGTAAAACCGAATTTGGTACTTCCCCACTCGATGGGCGAATTAAGGCGCTAAATCGTATGGCCGAGGCGGGTTACCCCGTAGGACTGCTCATAGCTCCTGTAATTCTTGTGAAGGATTGGAAAACACTTTATGGGGAACTTATAGAATATCTTGCCGATACCCTATCCCCACAGGTGCGCAAAAGCGGTTTTATCGAAATAATTCTCATGACCTACAGCTTTATACACAATGAGATAAATCGTGTGGCCTTTCCCAGCGCCCTACCCATCTTCAATAAACAGCTTATGACCGGCAAAGGACGTGGCAAATATTCCTATAACACGGCCAGTCGAAATGATGCCGAGGTGTTTTTAAAAGCCAAAATAAAAAAAACGCTCGGTATGAGCATTTTATATATCTCATAGCCAAAAATGCCCCGCAAAATACAGACAAATATACCGTTGCAGTTTTATAATTAAAATGTTACAATAACAACATACAATGGCAGAATTTTACTACACGGAGGTATATATGAGATTAGTAACAAGATCTGATTTTGACGGATTGGCATGTGCTGCACTTCTAAAGAAGGCAGGCATAATTGATCATTGGACTTTCGCACACCCCAAGGATTTGCAGGATGGCCTTGTGGAGATAACCCAGGATGATTGTCTGGCAAATGTCCCCTATGTTGAGGGTTGTGGACTGTGGTTTGACCACCACTCCAGCGAGCACGAAAGACTCGCACTCGAGGGTAAATATAAGGGCGAGAGTCGCCTTGCCCCCTCCTGCGCCAGAATAATTTACGAGTATTACGGCGGTGCCGATACCTTCCCCGATCTCGAACAAATGATGTGGGCGGTCGATAAGGTTGATTCGGCCAATCTGACTATCGATGAAATCCAAAACCCCACCGGTTGGATTTTGATGGGCTTTTTAATGGATCCCCGTACAGGCCTTGGCAGATGGCGTGAATTTACCATCTCCAATTACGCTCTGATGGAAAAACTCATCGACTGTTGCCTGACCATGAGCATCGAGGACATGATGGCCATGCCCGATGTCAAAGAGCGTGTGGATATTTACTGGGAGCAAAATGAAAAGTTCATAGAAATGGTCAAAAATCATACCCGCACCGAGGGGGATGTCATCATCAGTGACCTGCGTGGTGTAGACCCCATTTATTCGGGCAATCGCTTTTTGGTATATAGCCTTTATCCCGAGCAGAATATATCTATCTGGATTGTCAGCGGTAGAGGCGGCAAGGGTTGTAGCTGTGCCGTGGGCTACTCGGTTGTAAATCGCACCTCGAGCGTGGATGTTGGTAGCCTCATGCTTAAATACGGCGGTGGCGGACACAAAGCTGTCGGCACATGCCAATTCACCGACGACACGATGGAAAGCAAAATCCAAAGCCTCATAAGCGAGCTTGTGGCGGGCAAATAAACTATATTTAGATATATTTAGGTGCGACCATGCAAAGCCATGGTCGCACCTTTTTGCGTCACTCATTATTTATAATTCCACCCTCGAAATGATAAGCGGGATTTCTTGCGGTGGGGTATCCCCAAATGTCACCGCCTGTGTAAACTTCTCGGTTGCAGGGGCTATTTTTTGTTCTTTTGAGGTGTGCATCTCGGCTATGACCTCCCCCTGCAACACCTTGTCCCCCACCTTTTTGTGCAGTACAATGCCGGCGGCGGGGTCAATATCGGCCTCCTTGGTCTCCCGTCCCGCACCGAGTATCATGGAGGCCACCCCCACCATATTGGCCTGCATGGCCGTGATATAGCCCTCACTCGGCGCTGTGATTTCCCGCACTATATCGGCTCTCGGCAGGCGGTTGGTATCTTCCAAATACCCCACGTCTCCACCCTGTGCCTGTACCATCTCGCACAATTTTTTATAGGCACTGCCATCCTTCAAGGTCTTTTGCGCCCTGTGCTTAGCCTCCTGTTCACTTATCCCAAAGGCCTTTGACACCGCTCCGCCCACAAGGGTGATACAAAGCTGTTTCAAATCCTCAGGGCCACCACCTTTTAGAGTCTCGACCGCCTCGACCACCTCAATGGCATTGCCTACCGTTCTCCCCAAGGGCTGTGACATATCACTCACCACCGCCGACACCTTCCTGCCGGCACGATGGCCTATATCAACCATGGCTCTCGCAAGTTCGGTGGCGCTTTTGGCATCGGGCATAAATGCCCCACTGCCACATTTGACATCCAGCTCTATTATCCCCGAACCTGCCGCCAACTTCTTGCTCATTATAGAAGACGCAATAAGTGGCAAACTCTCGACCGTCGCCGTCACATCCCGCAAGGCATACATCTTTTTATCGGCCGGTGCAAGGTCGGCCGATTGTCCCGCCACCACAAGCCCCAACCGCTCCACTTGACTGTAAAATTCCTGCTTGCTAAGGGCTGTTCTCAGGCCGGCTATCGACTCCAATTTATCTATAGTTCCACCGGTAAAACCCAGCCCCCTGCCCGACATCTTGGCCACCACAAGCCCACAAGCCGCCAGCATAGGTGCCGCCACGAGCGTGGTCTTATCCCCCACACCCCCTGTGCTGTGTTTATCCACCGTAGTACCCGCTACTCCCGACAAATCCAGGCGTTCACCCGAATCGGCCATAGCCAGAGTCAGAGTAGCCGTTTCTGCCTCGCTCATGCCCACAAAGCATATGGCCATACAGAGTGCCGACATCTGATAATCGGGTATATCCCCCGACGTAAATCCCTTCACCACCCAAGCGATTTCGGCCTCGGTGAGGGCTTGTCCCGCCTTTTTCTTGGCGATTATATCGTACATACGCATTGTCGTGACCCCCTATCATCTTTTTTGTATATTCTTTATGTTATTATATCAAAAACGCCTTATTCGGTACAGTATTTTATGCGTGTGACAGCGAAATAAAAAAACCTTCCCCTGTCGTATTCTCACAGGGGAAGGTTTATTACTTTATTGAGGGCTTTGGGCAGTCGTGTGAAAGCGAGGAGGTATCAAGGTCATTTTTTTCAAACAGCTTATATTTGGAGCTGATCGCCCCATATTTACAGCTGTTTTTACAATCGCCACAACGTATACACTCGGGCGAATTGATATCCACCGTCACCGCCACATTCATTTTGCAGGCCTTGTTACAAGCACCGCAGTTTACACACTTATGTTTATCTAATTCCAATTTGTATAAACTTACCTTGTTAAACAAAGCGTAAAATGCGCCAAGTGGGCAGAGATATTTACAAAACGGCCTGTAAATCACAGTGGATAGTATAAGTATCACAATTAAAATACTCAGCTTCCAAAAAAACAGCCCGCCTAAAAATTCCCGAAGCCCCTCGTTGGTGGATAAAAGCGGTATACCCCCAAGCAGTGTACCCGATGGACATATCCATTTGCAAAAGTACGGCCCACCCAGTCCGAAACTGTCGGTCAAAAACATGGGGAGCAGTACGACAAACAAAAGGAGCACCACATATTTGAGCTTTCTAAGTAGCTTATCCACATTGGGGTTAAGGTCAAATTTGGGGGTTTTGATCTTATGCAGTAGATCTTGGACAAGGCCGAATGGGCACAAAAACCCACACACAAGCCGCCCCAAGGTCACCCCAAACAGAATAAGAAATCCCAAAACATAATAACTCACATAACTACCACGCCCACTGAGCACGGCCTGCAGTGAGCCTATAGGACATGAGCCAAGTGCGCCGGGACATGAATAACAATTCAGTCCCGGCAGGCATACCAGTTTTAAGTCGCCTTGGTATATCTTGCCGTTAAAAAAACCGATAAGATACCCATTGCTTATAGCCGTAAAGGCTATTTGAATTATGTGACGTTTATTCTTAGTTTTTATGTTAATCATCCAATCCCTATGCATTCAAGGCATATGCGAATAGATTTTTGCAGTACTGACATGTGTTCGCCCATCGCCACACCTATCGCAATCATAATTACCGATAACACAATCAGTGCCGCCCTGATATGGCCTACACTTATATGTTTCATCAGCTGAGATATTCCATCATTTCCTCAGCCACACCCATGTAGTATGCCACGGGGTCGGAGGGGGCGCCTTCAATCTTTGTGCCGAATATATTGCCCTCACTATCCACAAATACTGTGGTTGGGAATGCAGTGATACCCGACAGGAAGTTGTTGTATATCTCATCGTTTGTGATTATTGCGTCAAACTTACAGCCGTTTTCTTCAAGGATTTGAATGGCAAGGTCGGTCTCTGTTCCACCGTCGTCACATATTGTGAGCACATTCACATTCATGGGCAGAGTCTGATAAACCTCCTCGAGTTCTTCCATCTCGCCGATACAAGGGGGGCACCATGTGGCCCATACGTTTACCATGGTCATCTCATATTCGCCAAAGACATCGTCTGTGACCTCATGGCCATATACCGACAATGTGCTGAAACTACCAAAAGGCACGCCATCCTCAGCCACACCGAGGTCTACATAATCGCCGTCGGCCTCGGCCGTACCCTCATCTTCTGTCATATCCTCTTCTTCCATCTCATACTCATCTTCTTCCATGGGCTCTTCGTCCATGCTGTCGTCGTACTCCTCTTCCATGTCCATATCATCTTCGTAATCATCCTCAAGCAGGCCAAAACATCCTGTGAACATGGTTAAAGACAACATAAGTACGACTAACAAGCTAAGCAGTTTTTTCATAAATAATACCCTTCCTTTCGTCAATGCATGGTTAATATTGCCACGAACATTTAAAATTGTACAATATATGTATGATTAAGTCAATAGCGCATTGGGTGCATGGTGGATTTCGTGGTAATTTTTGTCACATATCACAACAGCAACACATCTGCTGTTCATTTTTTACGCTGTATATAATACCCTCCTCAGAAAATTTGTCATTGTTTGTTTGTTTTTGCTTGTGTTTGTTTTAAATATGGAGTATAATCTCTACAAGCGAGTTTTTTTGGAGGATAGTACATGAATAAAGATATTGGCATCGATTTGGGCACGGCGACAACAATTATACATGTCCATGGCAAGGGTATTGTGCTTCGCGAACCCTCTGTGGTGGCTTTGGATACCCACACCGGTAAAGTTATGAGTGTGGGCGACAATGCCTACAAGCTCTTGGGCAAAACCCCCGATCGCATACGAGCCATAAAGCCATTGGCCGAAGGGGTTATCTCCGACTACGAAATGACTGCCGCCATGATAAAATACTTCCTTAAAAAGGTGGCAAAGGGTGGATTTTTAAAACCTCGGGTTTGTGTCTGTGTTCCCTCGGGCATAACCGAAGTCGAATCCCGTGCCGTTATAGATACCGCCCTCACAGCGGGGGCGCGTAAGGTATTCCTCATCGAGGAGCCTGTAGCTGCTGCACTCGGCGTGGGCATAGACATCACAAAACCCGGCGGTGTTATCGTGCTTGATATTGGCGGTGGCACCAGCGATATCGCTGTCATGTCACTGAGCGGTATTGTGCGCAAAACCTCGATAAAGGTTGCCGGCAACCGCTTTAGCCAAACAATTATCCGTTATGTGCGTGACCGCTACAACGTGCTGCTTGGCGACAACACTGCCGAGCGCACCAAAATACAGATAGGCACAGTGTGGGAAGATTCACCACTTGTGACCTGTGAGGCCAAAGGGCGCAATCTGCTAAATGGTCTACCCCACCGCCTTGAACTGACAAGCAAAGAACTCATCCCCGCTCTGCGTAGCGATGTTGATTTGATTGTCAACGCCGTACAATCGGTGCTTGAGCATACCCCACCCGAGCTTGTGGCCGACATCCACGAAAGAGGCATGGTCATGACAGGCGGCGGTGCCATGCTTGGCGGTCTGGGCGAATACATAACTTCAAGACTGGGCGTAAAAACCTACCTTGCCGACGAACCTGTTGAGTGTGTGGCTAAAGGCGTGGGCCTGTCGTTCGGCTACCTTGACAAACTGACCGATGGCTTTATCAGTTATACCACGCATTATTAAGGGCAATTAGGAATGAGTAATTAGTAATGGCGCAATCGCTTTGCGATTATTTTATATTTAAGGTCAAGGGCAACCGTATAGGGTAACCTTGACCTTTGCTTTTTTCTAACATCTATCTAAAAAATAACTTTCCCTGCAACAAATCATCAAAAACAACACACCTAATATATGATTGATATAGCACCCCCCTCCATTCACATATCCTGTGGTGAGGAACAAAACCCGCCGACTCTCGGCCAAAGGAGTATAACTATGAACAAAAAATTCACAGCACTGATAGGTCTTACCCTTAGTATCGCCATGCTGTTTGCAGGTTGCAGTGGCGGCAGCAGTTTTGCCGAAACAGCCCCCGCCATGACCGAAGAATATGCCTACGACGAAAGCATGGACTATCCCGCCGAGGAGGGCGAGACGACCCTATTTAGCGGCAGTGAGATAGACTCCTCGGCACTGTCCGACCGCAAAATTATACGCAATGTCCACATGGAGCTTGAAACCCGTGATTTCGATCAGGCGGTGGAGGATATCATGCGCCTTACCAATTCCTCGGGTGGTTATGTCGAGAACTCCGACGTGTGGGGCAATAGCCTTGAGTATGATTATAACGAATACTACCAGCGCAGTGCCGACTACACCCTGCGCATACCCGAGAGTGAGCTTGATAGAACCCTTGAGGAGCTAAGCGGGCTTTATAATCAGACCTATCGCAACGAATCGGTAGATGATATAACCGATATATATTACGACGTCGATAGCCGTCTTAGCAGTCTAAGGGTACAGGAGGAGCGCCTGCTGGCCATGCTTGAACAGGCCACCACCCTTGAAGAAATGCTGACCATAGAGAGTTATCTTGCCGATGTACACTATCAAATTGAGGGACTGACCGGCGAGAGAAATCGCATGGATTCGCAGGTTGATTTCGCTACACTTTACATATCTTTGCGTGAAGTTGTGGAGTACAGCGAGATAGTCGCCCCCACATTTGGTAGCCGTATAGCCGACACCTTTGACGATTCGCTTGAGTTCATTGTGGACTTTGGGCAGGGCGTTGTGCTTGTACTTGTGGCGATACTTCCTTTCATCATTGTATATGGTGGACTGATTGCCATAGTGGTATTTGCCATCATCGCCATCGCCAAGAAAGCAAAAAAGGCACGGGATAAAAAGCGTGGCAACAACCCTCCCCCTCCTCCCCCAACCGCCACAGCACCTGTAACGCCTGCCGCACCTGTCGCCCCACCGGCACCCACACAGATGCACAATCGCCCTTCAAATCCCGATATTAATAATAAATAACGGCGGGACTTGCATATACCCCTTGACATTCTCCTAATTTTTCGATATAATTACGGAGCTGTCAAATATCCATAGACAGCAGGTGTCGGTTATACCGACTTAAATGATACGCTCAGCCTGCCGAGGAGAAGACATAAGCGAGCACTATTTGCGCGTTTTTGTGGCTCTTTCCGAGGCTTCTCGGGGAGAGCCTTTTCTGATTCTCACCCCATCAATATTATAGGAGGTGAAAAATTTGCCAAGCGAAAAGATTCTAAGTCAAAAAAAGCAAGCTGTTTTGGCACTTCAGGAGACACTGAATTCTTCTGTGGCCGGCGTTTTGGTTGACTACAAGGGCATCAGCGTTGAGAACGACACAAAGCTTCGTCGTGAACTGCGTGAGGCCGGAGTTGAGTACAGCGTTGTAAAGAACACACTGCTGCGCTTTGCATCCAAAGAGGTTGGTTTTGGCGAGCTGGCACAGCATCTTGAGGGCACAACCGCACTGGCTGTATCCAAAGAGGATCCCGTGGCCGCTGCACGCATTCTGACCAAGTATGCCGACGACTCCAAGGGTACATTTACCGTCAAAGCCGGATTTGTTGACGGTGGTGTAATTGATGCCGCCAAGGTAACCGAACTGGGCAACCTGCCCGGCAAAGAGCAACTGCTCTCTATGCTGTGTAGCGCACTGCTCGGGAACGTTCGTGGTTTGGCCGTGGCACTTAACGCCATTGCTGAGAAAAACGGCGAGGGTGAGCCCGCCGCCGCAGCCGAATAAGGGCTGTTACCCCAATCTACCCCCGTGTGGGTAAACATCTGCCGCCCTTTTTGGCGAGCAACAAATTAACAGGAGGATTTTTATCATGGCTGATATTGCAAAGATGATTGAAGAGATTAAGTCTCTAACCGTGTTGGAGCTCAATGAGCTTGTAAAGGCAATCGAGGAGGAGTTTGGTGTTTCTGCTGCTGCTCCCGTAATGATGGCTGCCGCACCCGCCGCAGGTGGTGCAGGCGGTGCTGACGAGAAGAGCGAATTTGACGTTATCCTGACCGACGCCGGCGCAAGCAAGATGGGCGTTATCAAGGTTGTCAAGGAGATCACCGGCCTTGGCCTCAAGGAGTCCAAGGACATCGTTGACAACGCTCCCAAGCCCATCAAGGAAGGCGTTGCCAAGGCTGATGCCGAGGCTATGAAGGCCAAGCTCGAAGAGGCCGGCGCAAAGATCGAACTCAAATAAGCTATTTTTACACAATTATCCCCCGCACACACTGTGTGCGGGGGATAATTTGTTATGTTTGCACCTCGACAGGCCTCAGTCAACGCCATTCAGCGTTTATATTCTTAAAAACTTAAAATTTATAACAAAGAAACTATGGAACGATAGTAAGATTTAACAGTTGATACTTCTGTATAATTTGTGTATAATATTATTATAATAAATCTTACAGGAGGCAACTCTATGACAATTAAATCTTCATCCTCTCTGAGAAATGATTATGATAACATGGTAAAACTCGCCAAAAAAGAGCCTGTTTATATAACAAGAAACGGCGAGGGCGAGATGGTTTTTATATCGCAAGAACTGTTTGAAGCGCGTGAAGCGGAACTAACCTTGCTTGAAAAGCTTCTCACATCCGAGCGTGAAATGCTTGCAGGTGCACCGACATATTCAGTTGACGATGTTGAGCGTGAACTGGAGGATTTATATGCCGAAATGTAAGATCGTTATTATGCACACGGCACGCAGTCAGCTAAGGGATATTGCTACTATACACCGAATGAAAGTTGGTGCAAAATCTGCTAAACGCATAACAGATAAGCTGCTAAAAAGCATACGGCGACTTGAAGATTTTCCAAATATGGGCGCAATACCACCGGGGGCAATGTTTGAAAAATTTGACTACCGTATGCTTATAATAGAAGATTATTTATGTTTTTACAAGCAGGAAAAAGATGCTATTTATATTAGCCAAATACTGCACGGAAGTGTGGACTATGTAAAGTTTTTGATAAAATAACGAATGTAGTTACCGACCTTTAAGAGTTAGACGTTAAACTAACTTTTAAAGGCCGGTATTTTTATAATTCACCTAATAAATTCACAAAAAAACAAGTTCGGGAGGAAACTTCCTCTCGAACTTGTTTGGTGCGGCAAATGGGACTTGAACCCATACGTCAAAGACACACGCCCCTCAAACGTGCCTGTCTGCCGATTCCAGCACTGCCGCATATACTGCCCATCCATTGGGCGACTGGTTTATTATATCAAAAAACATGTCCTGCGTCAATAGTTATACTGAAATTTTGCGGATTTTTTTGATTTTTGTCGGGTAGGGTGTGTCTTGGTTGATTTGTTTTTATTTTCTATGTTTTCTATGTCTACCCCTTATTACTCTTGAGGTAAATCCATGGAGGTGGTGTCAGGTGTGAGGGGGTCTTGTTGCCGGTGCTCGGTGGGCATGTTCAGACTGCGCATGACAAAAAACGCCAGCGCACAGCCCGTCAGCACAAACAACATATCAAGCAAATTGGGCATAGGTAGCAATGTATTTTCTCCATACCCCATCGCCAGCATCCCCAACATCTGAAATATGTCACTACCCTCGGTAATATAACCCATAAGCAAAGCGGTCATCTTAGGTAGCATCAAATTCAGCCCAAAAAACATGGTGAGAAGTGCAAACAAAAGGCTTCTGCCGGCCGAGGCCTCAGGATTTATACCCTTAAGCGACTTCATAACCGATACTATCAGGAAGGTCAGTGCGGTCATGGTCAGAATGTGCAACATGTTGTCCGATATGCTAAATACTATGGGATAATCCATATAGAGGAAAAGCAGTGTAGCCGCCCCCCACAGTGATATAAATCCCGCCGCAAAAAGCCCTATGCGGTTTTGTTTCCCGACAATACCGAGAAATCCCATATACATAAACACCACACCACCCAAAACACCTGTTATGGTGGGGAGCATGGCCGGAATGTGGGGGGCATGACCGCCCATCAAATCGGACATCTCCACATAAAATGCAAAGAAGTGTATAAGTTCGGTCACAAGTCCCATGGCCATAAATGCGATAAATATACTGCCCGAACCGGTGACATCGCTATGGGACAGTTTGGAGGTAGCGTGCTTTGTGGTAAACCAAATCGCCACACCGCCCACCAAAAGCAGTATATTATACACCCACTGCCCAATATCGCCAAGTGGAGTGAGTGTATAAAATCCGGTCGATTGATCTATAGCTGTGAACTGTAAAACAAATCGTAGCAGAACAGTAAGTGCGGTAAAGACCCAAAATATAACAACCGCCTTGCTTACCTGAGATGATTTCAAAATGTGTGTGCCTCCCTAACCGTCGGCTATGCGGAGCTATCTCCACTACATGTCCATCGGTACTTAATTTATATTATTATAGCAGATTGAGCGTGCAAAGCGCAAGCATCAAAAAGTTAAGACGATGTAAACAGTTAAGAGGGTGGCCACACAGACCACCCCCTTAAAACAATTATTACAATGTTATCTCTCAGCCAGAGGTTTATATTCACCCTTATCGGCGATTGCCTTGTAGGCGGGACGAATGATCCTACCGCCTGTGTGCAGCTCCTCCAACCTGTGCGCACACCAGCCCGGCATACGTGCCACGGCAAACAGCGGTGTAAACACCTCGGGGGGGATACGCAGCATGGTATACACAAGACCCGAGTACAAATCCACATTTGCGCTGAGTGTATCGGGATCAAGCCCCTTGAACTCGGCAAACACTTCGGGGGTCAAGCGCTCCACAGCATCCAGCAGGCCAAATTCCGCCTCGAATGGGGTGCCCGCCGCCAATGTTTGGGCGTTATCCTTGAGTATTATTGCACGTGGGTCACTCTTGGTATAGACAGCGTGCCCCATGCCATACACAAGTCCCGATAGGTCACCGGCCTCTTTGCGCATCAGTTTGAGCAAAAAGTCACGCACCTGTGTGTCGTTATCCCAATTTGCTATACCCTCTTTGAGGTGGCCGAGCATCTCCATCACCTTTATATTGGCGCCACCGTGTTTTGGCCCTTTAAGTGAACCAACACCTGCTGCGATAGCCGAATAGGTATCGGTGCCCGAAGAGGTTAGCACCCTCGTGGAGAATGTCGAGTTGTTACCGCCGCCGTGCTCGGCATGTAATACCAAACAGAGGTCAAGCAATTTTGCCTCCTCTTCGGTGAAGGTTTTGTCATTGCGAAGCATCCGCAAAATGTTTTGGGCTGTGGAAAAATCCTCCCTGGGGGAGTGAAAATACATACTTCTGCGCTCGTATGCCCTACGACGCACCTGATAAGCCGCCGTCACAATTGTGGGGGGGCGGGATATCAGCTCAATGGCCTGTCGCAGATTGTTTGACAGCGAAAGGTCATCGGGATTTTCGTCGTAGGAATAGAGGGCCAACACCGAACGGGCAAGCTTGTTCATGATATCGGGCGAGGGGGCCTTTATAATCATGTCATCGGTGAAATTATCGGGCAGTTCCCTATAACTTGCCATCAGCTCACTAAATTTTTGCAGCTGTGACGCTGTAGGCAGTTTGCCGAACATCAGTAGCCAACATGTCTCCTCAAAGCCATAGCGGTTATCGGCTTGAAAACCCTTTGTCAGAGTGCGCACGTCAATACCGCGGTAGATAAGCTGTCCATCCACCGGGGAACGTTCACCCTCGTTTAGCACATATCCGTGCACATTACATATCTGGGTCACGCCCGCCATAACACCCGAACCGTCGGCATTGCGCAAACCCCGCTTGACAGCATATTTTGAATATACATCGGATGGGATTTGGTTATACTTGCGGTACTCATCGCATAGATTTGTGATGTAGTGTCCAAGCCCCACTCCATTAATAGCCTCACTCATAAAGATACCTCCTTACTTTTACCTGTTTTTACAATACCATATTATTTTAATTCATTTCAGTTGCAAAGTCAATGCAAAACTCCCCAATAATAGCAATAAAATGCAGGATGCGGACATCCAACTTGCATAATAGCCTACAGTTTAACAAAGGAGATGTTAAATGAAAATCAAAATAATCTTGTGGCTTATATTGTTTTGTGCTGTTTTGACTGTGCCACTAACGGTGATTTTCGAACAAGACTCACCACTGATCTCCCCCACCGGAAGTTCCCATGTGCCGGCCGAGGTATACAGTTCGACCCCCTCTTCCGGCCTACAGGGTGACACTGAGCACAACACGATACAGGCCACCCTATTTGAAGGTGTGCCTGATACATTTCTTATATATAACGAGTCGACCGAGCGGGTGGAGAGCGTGTCGTCCGAAGACTTCGTGCGTGGTGCCATTGCGGCCGAGATGCCTGCCATGTATCACATAGAAGCGCTGAAGGCTCAGGGGGTGGCCGCCTATACCTTTGCCGTACGACAGGCTTTGACCCAAAAAGAAACCCCCGATCCAAATTTGGAGGGGGCTGATTTTTATGCCGATCCCGAAAATCTTAAAGTGTACCTCACACGGGATGAGGCTGTCGAGTTTTACGGCGAAGATTTTGATTTGTATTGGAATAAAGTAAATCAGGCGGCACAGGAGGTCATGGGTTACATACTGCTTTATGAGAGCGAACCTGCCGCCACGGCTTATCATGCCATATCGGCCGGTAAAACCGAAAGTGCCGCCAACATATGGCAGTACGGCGAAGCCTTACCATACCTACAGCCGGTGGACAGCAGTTGGGATGTGCTGTCGGCAGGATACGAAACAACCGCCATCTTCACCCCTGTGCAGCTACAAGAGCTTGTGAGCTCACAGCGTCCTCATGCCGTACTCCCCACCGATGCCTCACAATGGATATCGGTAAGCGAGCGTTCCGACTCGGGATATGTCACCTCGGTACAGGTGGGGGACGAAGTCTTTACCGGCCTTGAACTTAGGGATTTGCTCGGTCTACGCTCCTCGCATTTTGAGGTGAATTATAACGGCAATTTTATCTTTACGGTATGTGGTTACGGACACGGGGCAGGACTTTCCCAAAACGGGGCCGACTATATGGCACGTCAGGGCAGCACCTTCGACGAAATTCTACTCCACTACTACCCCGACACCACCCTTGGGATGGCGAGTGAATAGAGTGGAGAGTATTCCCGTTCCTATTATGGTGTGTGGGGCGTGGGTTTCTCGTTGCTCGATGTACCTATAAGTGAAGGTAGTTCAGGCATAAGCTCCCCCGATATGACCTCAAGCATCTCCTCGAGTTTCTTTACATCTTCGGCGGGAAAACGCTCGGCAATGCGCTCAATGACGGTAGTCATATAGGTATAGCTGACATTATAGTAATCAAAATATTTCTTGGTGGGCACGATATGATACTCACGGCGATCGCTTTGTGACTGTACCTTTTCAAGGTAGCCCTTTTGGCACAGACTGTTGACCTTGTAGGCCGCATTGGGTGGGGATATCTGCAAAAAGTTTGCAAACTCATTCACGGTGGGATTACAAAGACCGTGAATTATCTCCATACAAAATGTCTCCACTGTTGTGAGGCTGGCCTCACGCTGGCCAAATTTTTCGAACACTTTTTGATAAAAGTGCAGTTTGAATTTTGTGTACACCTGTGAAAACGCCTCCTGTAGCATGTCTGCACCTCCATTTACCACATCAATATCATTCGAGCACAAATGTAAGCTCGGCGGTGGCGGCAATCTCGCCGTCCACCTTGGCCACAGCCTCGCCCATACCCACAGGCCCCCGCATAGCTGTGAGGGTGCAATGTAGTTCGAGCCTATCCCCCGGTACTACCTGACGCTTAAATCTCGCCTTTTTTATGCCACCAAACAGTGCAAGTTTACCCTTATATTTCTCATCCGAGAGCAGTGCCACTGCCCCTGTTTGCGCAAGTGCCTCAATTATCAGCACACCCGGCATGACGGCCTTTTGGGGGAAGTGACCACAAAAAAATTCCTCGTTGCCGGTCACACACTTGTACCCCACCGCACTTTCCCCCGGCGTGAGCTCGGTGATGCGGTCTATGAGCAAAAACGGATATCTGTGGGGGATTATTTCTTTTATCTGTTCAAAACTGAGTTCCAT
>CAYJGR010000040.1:0-20680 GCA_964370005.1 uncultured Oscillospiraceae bacterium | reverse complement strand
TTTCATTCGCTTTCGTCATTTTCTGTTGTCATAAGATACATTTCTTCCATATCCTTTTGTACTTCTTGCAACTGAATGATAACATCGCTCACCTTGTTGAAGAGGGTAAAATATAGGTCTTTATAATTTTCCATAAGCTTGCCTCCTAAAACTTCATCTTTAGAAGTATAATAGCATATATTTTTAGTAAAATCAACACAAGATTTCAACTTTAGAAGTTTGGTGATTTCATGAAAATATATTGGGATGGCAAATCAAAAAATATCATTGGTGTGAAGGTTCGAGCTTTGCGAAAATCGAAAAATCTCACCCAAAAACAACTGGCTGAAAAACTGCAACTTATGGGGCATGAGTTTTCAGACCTCACAGTACTACGCATTGAGAACGGCACAAGGTTTGTGCCCGACTATGAGGTGAAAGCCATAGCGCAATTTTTTGGTGTGGCTTACGAAAACCTGTTAGATTGATGCAAAGGTATTGTTATGAATAATATGCAGTTAGACCCCTTTGTTGTGGGGAAGGTTATAAGTGAATATCGTCACCAAAAAGGTATTACACAAGAAGTGCTGAGCGGGTTGGCCGTCATTGGTCGCAGTCATTTGAGCGCTATTGAGCGAGGCGAGCGCAAACCCACTCTTGAAACCCTTTTTCGTATAAGTGTAGCCTTAGAAGTGCCTATGAGTGATATTGTCATCAGTATCGAAAAGGAACTTTGGGATGGATGATAAAACGGTCAAGGACACCACGTGGTTGTCCTTGACCGTTGTCTTTGCCCTAATAGTTCTTCACTATTAGTCATTAGCTATAAGCTGTCTTTTTCTATCCTCTATCAGCCTTGTTCCCCGCAAAGGAACAGCAATTCCTCCCACTTGCGGTCGACTTCGGCCTGGTAGGCCTCAATCATCCACTCGTTGCCGGGTTTTAGCATGTGTCCAAATCTCCCTTGGCGGCGCAGGTAATCCTCCACGGGGATTTTGTTCTTGGGTTTGTAGTTCAGTGTCCATTTGCCGTTCTCATACTCAAAGAGTGGCCAAACACAGCTCTCAACCGCAAGTTTACAGATATCCATGAGGTCGGCGGGGTCGTAACGCCAGCCACGGGGACAGGGTGCGAGCACATTGAGGAATGCTGCCCCCTCGGTGTATATCGCCTTGCGGGACTTCTCGGCCAAATCCTTAAAGTTTGTAAGGAATGTGGTCTGGGCGACATAGGGCACATTGTGTGCCGCAATGACCTTTGTCAAATCCTTTTTGTTCTGGGGTTTGCCGGGGATGACTGTGCCGGCGGGTGAAGTGGTGGTGTCAGAGAAAGCGGGGGTCGAACTACTGCGCTGGATGCCTGTGTTCATATAGGCCTCGTTGTCGTAGCAGACATACACCATATCATGCCCACGCTCCATAGCACCCGACAGCGACTGAAAACCGATGTCATAAGTACCGCCATCGCCACCAAATGCGATAAACTTGTGGTTTTCCTTGACTTTGCCTTTTTTCTTGAGGACACCATAAGCCGCCTCAACACCGCTGAGGGTAGCCGCCGCATTTTCAAAGGCGTTGTGTATAAACGAATCCTGCCAAGCGGTGTAGGGGTAAAGGAATGTGGACACCTCAAGACAGCCTGTGGCGGCACAGATTACCGCTTTATCCTCGGGGTCAAGCGCACGAAGTACGGCACGTACCGCAACAGGTGCACCACAACCGGCACACATGCGATGACCACCCGAAAGACGTTCGGGCTTGCGCATTTCTTCTTTTAACTGATAAGCCATTATTCAAGCCCTCCCTTATTCTCTTACATCCAGATAGCGGTAGGTCTCGCCCACATCGCCATCTTTCAGGATTTTTTCGAGCGCATTGTACACGGTCTCTATGCTCTCGACACGCACATCACGACCGCCCAAACCGTAGATATAGTTTACAAGCATGGGGGCATTCTTTTGGCCGTAAAGTGCGGCGCAAGTCTCGGCATACAGAGGACCTCCGCAAGCGCTGAAACTCTCGGACTTGTCCATAACGGCCACAACCTTGACATTTGCAAGAGCCTTTGCAATTTCCTCGGCAGGGAAAGGACGGAAAACACGAATTTTCACAAGGCCGACCTTTTTGCCCTCGGCACGCATACGGTTTACGGTCTCTTTGGCGGTGCCGGCCGATGAACCGATGATAACCAGTGCCATCTCGGCATCTTCCATGCAGTACTCCTCGATAAAGCCGTATTCACGCCCGCTGATATCGGCAAACTCTTTGCCAACCTTGGCGATAATCTCTTTGGCATTCATCATAGCTTGTGCCTGCTGACGCTTATGCTCCATGTAGTACCAAGCGGTGTCGTAGGGGCCGATGGACATGGGGTTTTTGCTGTTTAGCAGGAACTGCTCGGGGTTATATTCGCCCACAAAGGCCTTTACCTTGTCATCCTCCATAAGCTCAATATTCTCAATAGCATGACTTGTGATAAAACCGTCTTGACAAATCATGACGGGCAGCATGACATCGGGATGTTCACCGATACGCATGGCCTGTAGCATATTGTCATAGGCCTCTTGGTTATTTTCGGCATAAATTTGAATCCAACCGCTATCACGTGCGCCCATAGAATCGCTGTGGTCGTTGTTGATATTGATAGGCCCTGATAGAGCACGGTTGACACAGCATAGTGTTATAGGCAGTCTGTCCGAGGCCGCCACATATAGCATCTCCCACATAAGGGCAAGCCCACATGAGGAGGTGGCAGTCACGGTGCGTGCGCCGGCCGCTTGTGAGCCGATACAGCTCGACATAGCCGAATGTTCCGATTCAACAGCAACAAATGCAGTGTCCACCTCACCATTTGCCACATACTGTGCAAAATACTGAGGAATCTCGGTGCTGGGGGTGATAGGGAACGCACCCATAACATCGGGATTTATCTGTTTCATGGCAATGGCTACAGCCTCGTTGCCCGAAAGTCTTTCTCTTATACCCATAGTGCTCACCTCCTATTCATCTTTGCCAAAGGTAATTGCGCCAAAGGGACAAACCTTAAAGCAGACGCCACAACCTTTGCAGAAGTAAAAATCAAAATCCTCACGTTTGCCCTCGGAATTTATGGGGATGGAACTATCGGGGCATACAGGGGCACACAGCAGACATTGCTTACATTTCTCGGCGATGAAGGCGGGCTTGTTGCTGCGCCAGTCGCCGGTTTTTACCGCTTTAGAGGTGCCACCCTCATAGACAGCGCCGCCGGGGGTAATATCTTGCCAGCGGATTTGTTCATTTATTTCACTCGCTTTTTTCATCCCACCGACACCTCCTGCATCGCTCTTTTTAAGGCATCAAGATTGCCTGTTATCATTTGGGGCTTTGTGGCGAATTTATGGGCAAAAGAGCCCTCCATATCCTTTACAAATGCCTCCTGCTCCACCACACCACTGACCTTTACCACGGCGGCCAACATGGGGGTGTTGGGGAATATACGTCCAAGACAGTCCTCCGAGATGCGATCGGCATCGACAGTACATACCTTGCCGGTATAGCCGTTCATGAGGGGACGAAGTTCCTCGGGGGTTTTATTTGAGTTTACAATGATTGCACCGTCGGGGTTAAGACCCTTTGTGCAGTCAACAGCTGTGAGCAGACTTTGGTCAACCACAACCACAAAGTCGGGGTCGTATATGTTGCTATGCACTGTGATCTTTTCACTGCTGATGCGGTTATAGGCCGTGATGGGTGCGCCCATGCGTTCGGGGCCGTACTCGGGGAAGCCCTGAACATATTTGCCGGTGTTAAATGCGGCGTCGGCCAAAAGCAGAGAGGCAGTTTTTGCACCCTGCCCGCCACGCCCATGCCAGCGGATTTCCACGATATCATTCATGGGGTTTTATCCTCCTTATTTAGAGATTGGAATGCAACGTAGGGAACGCATTTTATGCGTTCCGCCACATTGCCAATTTATATTTTTATCGTCGGGTCGCAGTGGCGACTGTCAAATCGCCCTCCATAATGATTAACATACATCATACGACGGAACGCATAAAATGCGTTCCCTACTTATTTCAGTGCTGCAAGACCATGCTCCAAATCGGCGATGATGTCTTCTACATCCTCAACACCTACCGATACACGGATCATGCCATCCTCAACACCCATCTTGTAACGATCCTCACGGGGGATCTTGCCATGGGTCATGGTGGCGGGCTGTTCGATAAGGGTATCAAGATCGCCGAGGCTTACACAGTACTTGGCCATGTGGCAATCCTCGATAACCTTTTTAGGTGCCTCAATATCGCCCTTGACCACAAAGCTTATAATACCGCCGTAACAATCCTCACGGTACATGGATTTTGCCAGCTTATGATCGGGGTGACTTTCAAGACCGGGGTATACAACCTTTTCGACTGCAGGGTGCTTTTCAAGCCACTTTGCAATGGCCAGTGCATTTGAACAATGCTGTTTCATGCGCAGGTGCAGAGTTTTAAGGCCACGAAGCTGTAGCCAGCAGGAGAAAGGACTGGGCACAGGGCCGAGCTCCTGATACATAGAACTGCGGATTTTATCCACAAACTTAAAGCTACCTGCAATGACACCACCGATGATATCGCCATGGCCATTGATATACTTTGTGGTGCTGTGTACAACCACGTCTATGCCATGCTCAAGGGGACGCACGATGTAGGGCGAGGTGAATGTGCTATCGATGATGGAGATAAGATTGTTCTTCTTAGCCCATGCGGCAAGCTCAGGCAGATTTACAACCTCAAGGGTGGGGTTGGCCAATGTCTCGGCATATACCACCTTTGTGTTGGGGCGAAGTGCCTTGTCGAGTGTTGCAGGGGACATATCATCAACAAATGTAACCTCAATCTTTAGCTCCTCAAAAATCTGAGTGAGCAGAGCATATGTGCCGCCGTATACTGTCTTTGCGGTTATAACATGGTCACCGCTGTGGGCTGCGTTCATGATGGCAAGCGAAATAGCCGCCATGCCCGATGCTGTGGCAAGAGCCGCCTCGGCACCCTCCAATATAGCTACCTTGTCCTGAAAATCGTTCTGGGTTGGGTTGCGCGAACGGCCATAGGTGTAAATGCCGTCCTTATCGCCCGAAAGATAACGCTCCA
The DNA here is from genome assembly GCA_964370005.1 of uncultured Oscillospiraceae bacterium. GTDB lineage: Bacteria > Bacillota > Clostridia > Oscillospirales > Ruminococcaceae > Heteroruminococcus. Next base: position 15,582 of record CAYJGR010000040.1, on the reverse strand, counting down.
TCTTCTCGGATGTCCACACATAAGTGCTGTTCATAAACAGAGGTGCCAAAAGCGCTCCGGTTTCGGGATCGGGGTTTTGTCCTCCGTGTACTGCCTTTGTTCCAAAACTACACTTGCTCACGTCCATGGTAATCTCTCCTTTGTAAATGGTTGTAATTGTTATTTACCTGATATATTTATAAGCACTTTTATGTGCTGCGGGCCGTTCTTTATAAGCTCCTCAAAGCCATCTTGTACCAAGGTATCAAGGGTGACCTCACGTGTTACCAGGGCATCGGCGTCAATTTTCCCCTGTGAGATATACTCAAGGGCTGTGCCAATCTCATCGACATGTGCCTGTGAGGTGTATAGCTCCCTCTCTCCCTCTTGGAACAAATTCATGGGGAATACAGGTGGCTCTTCAAACACACCCATCACCATAAGTTTTGCGCCGGGTTTTAGTAGGGATATGGCGCTGTCGAGGGTCTGCTGGAAACCGACACATTCATATACCACATCGGCCATCTTGCCACCGCTCCACTTTTTCACATACTCGCCCAAATCTCCCTCGGTCACATCAAAGAAATCTCCGCCGTAACTCTCTATGAGTTCTTTGCGGTCTTTGCCGACACTGGCCACCAACATACGACCTGCGCCTGCAAATTTTGCGGCCAAAAACGCCCCTATGCCGATGATGCCCGAACCTATTACCACCACATCGGCACCGGTGATATCGCCCATAAGATTGGTGGCATGAATACCACAGGCCAAAGGCTCGGCCACAGCGGCCTGACGTTGGGTCACATTATCGGGAACTTTGAACAGGCGAGCGGCCTCAACTGCAACATAATCGGCAAAAGCACCGTCAAGTCCCACTCCCAAAAATCCGAGCAGTTCACAGACGTTATAGCGACCCTTTTTGCACATCTCACATTCATTACAACATAATGTGCCGTTGGCGCTCACTCGATCGCCCACTTTCCAATCGGTTACACCCTGCCCCACAGCGCTTATCACACCCGAAAACTCATGCCCAAGGGTGAGCGGGGCGGTTTTGCCGGTCAGGCGGTGGGGTTTCTGGGTGGGGATGAAGTTGGGGCCGACATATTCATGACGGTCGGTGCCGCAGATGCCGGCATAATCCACCGCAATGACCACCTGTCCCGCCTGTGGGGCGGGAATGTTTTTGTCTTCAATTCTAATATCTTTATATCCGTGCCATACGGCTGCTTTCATTGGGTAGTCCTCCTGTTACATATCTTATTGATTATGCGGTGTCCTTGTTGTGAAGCCGACTGCCGTCAATATCGAGTATCGCACGGGCGGTGTGGCTGTCGGTTATGAGGGTGTTGGCTATACCGCCTCGCAGTGCGCCGAGTATGGCCATGGCCTTTTCTTTTCCACAAGCAAGACACACCACGTTGGGAATTCCCCTCAAACTGTCCAGCGGGATAGACATTATAAGTTCTGCGATATCGGTCAGCACTTCATCACCGTTTTGATCATAAAAGCGCATACATACATCCCCCACCGCCCCGCTGTCTTGGAGCTTTTGCAGTGATTCATAAGGGATATAGCCATCACGGAAAAGATCTCCCATAGGTGACACCGCACCGATACCCACAAGGGCAATACTTGCTTTGCGTCCTATTTGCATAACACGGTTGACCAGAGGATCAAGCATAAGACTTTCAAGCACATCGGCATTTGGGGCTTTGGCGGGGCAATACAGCAGTTCCGAATTGCAGTTCCCCGCAATGGCCAGTTGTAGTGCAAGCTTACTGGATTGCAGTTGGTTCATTTGGGTGTCAAGCCCGCCCACCAGTTGCACCACGCTTATATTTTTTGCCCCAAGGGGGGTGACGCGTTGGGCAAGTTCAAGCAGGGTACGACCCCACGATACCCCTATGATATCACCATCACGCACAACACGGTTTAAATACTCCGCACCCGCCCTGCCCAAATCGGCCAGCGGGGTTTTGCTCGTGGGGATTATAACAATCTCTCTAAGACCAAAACGATGTTCAAACAGGCGTTCGAGGTCACTGTGGGGGTGACTGCCCACGATTTGAGTGCGCACCATGCCACGAGATTTTGCCTCGCTAAGCATTCGGCACACCTTGCTTTTTGATAGGCCGAATTTTGTCGCTATCACATTTTGCGGGATGTCGTCAACATAATAAGCCGAAGCCACCTTAGTAAGCAGTCGCTCGTAATCGTCGTACACGGGATCACCACCTTTTTTTAATTAGTAATTAGTAATGATTGTATCGCTTCGTGATTATTTTGTATTAAGTGCACCCTTGTCCTTAATTACTAATTACTAACTATTCATTACTAATTGCCCTACTGCCCGTATGTCCCAAACTTTTTCATGACCTCTATCATTTGCTCGTCGCCGATTATTTTGGGCTGGTCGGGGCCTGCGAGGGATTTTGTGCGGTAGTATAGCTCGGCCACAAATTCTACGGTGGCCACATTGTCAAAGGCCTCGGCTATATTGCCACCACCCGCCATCATGCCATGGTTGCCCATGAGTACGGCGTAACGGTCGGCCATGGCCTCCACGGTCACCTGTGCAAGCTCGTAACTGCCGTAGGTGCGGTAAGGGGCACAACGTACATCTCCCCCCGCTACCCCAAGCGCATAATGTACGGCCGGAAGTGTCCACCCCATACATGCAATTGTTGTACAATACATGCTGTGGGAATGCACCACCGCCAATAAGTCACTGCGGTTTTGATAGACTATGCGGTGCAAATCCACCTCACTCGAAGGCTTGCGTGTTCCCTCCACAATTTCGCCATCAAGGTTCATTATGACGATATCCTCGGGGGTGGTCGCATGAAAAGCGATGCCACTGGGGGTTATGGCCATGAGCTTTGTTTTTGGGTCATATATGCTCAGATTCCCCCCTGTTCCACTTGTCAGACCTTGATCCACAAGTCGCTTGCCGTAGTCCACAAGCTGCTCACGTTCGCTGATCATTAACATGCCAAATTCCACCTTTCTTTATGCTTTGGGAACAAACTGCATCTGCTCGTAAGAAATATATCCGCCGGTCACATTGCGCACGTCAAAACCGTTTTGTGCCAGTATGCAGTAGGCGACATGTGCTCTGATACCCACACGGCAAAATTCTATGATCTCTTTGGATTTATCAAGCTCCGAAAGGCGTGCGCGCAGTTCATCCACAGGAATATTTATCGATCCCTCGGGATGACCTTGGGCAAACTCCTTGGGTGTGCGCACATCGAGCAGAATTGTTGTGTCGGTGTTGCGGGCAAGGGCATAATCCCAGTCCACCAACTTGCTCTTGCCACTAAGCACATTCTCAGCCACATAACCGAGCATATTTACAGGGTCTTTAGCCGAGGAGAAAGGCGGTGCATAGGCAAGCTCCAACTTGGGTAGGTCTGTGGCCTTTGCCCCCAGACGCATTGCCGTGGCCATGACATCCATGCGCTTATCCACACTGTCACTGCCCACCATCTGACAACCGAGGATAGTGCCTTTGTCATCAAATAGCATTTTGGCGGTTATCTGCACCGAACCGGGGTAATAGGTGGCATGGGAGAAGGGGTGGACAATCGCCTTGTGGTAGGAGATGCCCTTTGCCTTTAGACGGCGTTCGGTCACACCTGTGGCGGCACCTGCAAGGCCAAACACCTTTATAATAGATGTGCCTTGGGTCGATTCATAGCCCGATTGCTCGCCACATATGATATCGGCCACAATGCGCCCCTGCTTGTTGGCGGGGCTGGCCAGCGGTACGCCGACGCTGTCACCTGTCACAAAATCGGTAACCTCAATGGCATCACCCACGGCGTAAACCTCGGGGGCGTTTGTGCGAAGCTGTTTATCGACGATGATATGTCCCCTTGCGCCGAGCTTTATATCGGAATCGCTCAAGAATGCGGTGGCGGGGCGCACACCGATAGCCATTATCACAAGGTCGGCGGGGAAAGTTTTGCCCGACTGTGTGGAGACACTCACACCACCGTCGGCGGGCTTGATATCTGCAATGCCGTCACCCAATACAAGGTGTACACCGTGTTTGTCCAGTTCTTTTTCGAGTATCATGGCCATGTCGTCATCCAGTGGGGGCATAACATGATTAGCCGCCTCAATAAGGGTTACATCTATGCCACGTTCACGAAGATTTTCGGTCATTTCAAGGCCGATAAATCCACCGCCAACCACAACGGCTTTTTTGATGTTCCCTTTATCCACCTCGGCCTTTATGCGGTCGGTGTCGGGGATGTTGCGCAGGCTCATGACCTGTGGCAAATCGGTACCGCCTATTCCCGAGGGAATAAAAGGTTCAGCACCGGGCGAGAGGATGAGCACATCGTAGCTTTCCTCATATTGCCCCTTTTCAACGCTGTCAATTTTGACCACCTTGCGGGCGGTATCGACGCCCACCACCTCGCTAAAAGTGCGCACATCGATATTAAAACGGCTTTTCATGGCCGCAGGACTTTGCACAATCAAATTACTGCGCTCTTGTATGACCTCACTTATATGATAGGGTAGGCCACAGTTGGCAAACGAAATATATTCGTCACGCTCGAGCATTATAATTTCGGCAGTTTCGTCAAGTCTACGAAGACGGGCGGCCGCCGATGCGCCACCTGCCACGCCTCCGACTATTACAACTTTTTTTGGCATGTGTTTGTGCTCCTTTCAATGTTACAATTAATTAGTAATTAGGAATGAGTAATGATTGTATTGCGTTGCAATAATTTTATATTTAAGGGCATAGAGACCATACGGTTGCCCTTAAAAGCCCTTAATTACTAATTACTAACTACTCATTACTAATTGCCCTTTGCAGGGGTTTCCCTTCAATCCAATAAAGTATATCCTCGGCCAACATTGCCGATTGTATGTTTGTTACATCGGTTGAGGCGCCACCTATGTGGGGGGTTATGAGCAGATTGTCGAGTGCGAGCAGTGGGTGGTTTTGGGGCAAGGGCTCTTGCCAAAATACATCTATGGCCGCCCCTGCTATGCCTCCCGCCTGCATCACCTCCAAAAAGTCACTTTGATTGACAAGCGATGCCCTCGACGTGTTTATAAAATAGGCCGTCGGCTTCATCTTTTCAAAGGCCGATTTGTTCATCATACCCATTGTGTCGGCGGTAGCCTTGCAGTGTAGACTTATGACATCGGATTTTTGTAGCAAGTCCTCAAACCCCACAAGCTCTACCCCCTCGGGAGGGGTGGCACAATATGGGTCATGGGCTATGACCTGCATACCCAGTGCGCCTGCTTTTTGTGCCACAAGCCGACCTATAGCCCCAAGCCCCACAAGGCCGAGGGTGCGCCCCGAAATCTCAGGCCCGCCATAGGTGGAATGTAGGTTTTCACCCGGGGTGTCCCATATTACATCACCGCTTTGGCAGTGTAGGGGATCATCCGACGGCGGGGCGAGGTATCTGCCCGATTTGAGGGCATGGTGGGTGGCCGATATGTTACGCACAAGCGAGAGCATAACCCCGAGTGTAAACTCGGCCACACCCGATGCATTGCGCCCGGGGGTGTAAACCACAGGTATGCCCCGCCCCGCACAGGCCGCCAAATCCACATTGACAGGGTTGCCCCTGGCCGCCGCCACAAAGCGCAAATCTGGTAGCTTTGCAATCATGTCGGCGGTGAGCGCTTCATAACCGTTGACAAATATCTCTACCCCCTCAAGATGGGGCATGATCTCCTCGGTCGTGGCGATAAACCCACTTTGCACCCACCCTGCATAGGAGATGTCACAGTGCGGGGCAATTTTTGCGGTGGCCTGTTCGCTGAGGCGTGCGGTTATAAGAGTTTTGTAGCGTTTCATGGGGTAACCTCCGCTTAGGCTGTAATCATGCCGGTGTCAAGCAGCACCTGGGCGGTGTACATGGCGGCAGTGCCTACAACGGCAGTACATTTGTCGTCTGTATGTGCGCCTGCCTCCTCAAAGCCCTCTTTGTCCTCGGTTTTGCGGATGTGGAATGCCCTACCGAAGATATCTCGGTGTATATCATGACAGGTAACACTGCCATAAGTGTCAATAAACTTAGTGTGTAGTTTTTCGCACAGCATCATGGCACGATCTTTTTCTTCCTTATCGCCGTCTATAAATTCAAGGCGACGCCCTGCATATTTGCCAAGGAAAAGCAGTCCGCCCGAATATCCACCGCATACACCGTCGCCAAATAGTCCCATACCGGCGGCAAATGTGTTTGTGATGCGGAACAAATCGGCATCTTTGTGGCCGATGGCATCAAATAGGGCAAGCAGGGTACATTGGGCACACCCACGGTACACCTTTTCGTAGTGGTAGCCCAGCTCGTACACCTTTTTAAGCAGTGCCACGGTTTTTTCGTCCTGTAGTATCGATTCCCCTGCCGAAAGCTGTGCGGCACAGGTGTGTATATCCTGTATTAGTTCCATCTCAAATTCAAAACCTGTATTGGTGCAAATATATTTCTTATCCCAGTCCCCCACCGAAAAGAAGTGGCAAGCCAAAGCACGTGCGGTGTAGTAGGGGAGTATTCCACCAAGGCGCACGGCCTTTGCCGCCTTACATAGTGCGGGGGAAAGAGTTTCACTCCCTGCAGGGGTGGCCACTATGGTCTTTATATCCTGTCCCTCGATCGGGCAGGCCTGTAATATCTCAGTTATAAGCTCGTTTGTAAAGTCAGATGTTTTGGCGGCACTCATGGCGGCCTTTGCCGAGGCGGTGATCTCCAAAAGCTCGGCGGGTGTCAAGGTGATAGTTATAGGCATGACAGTACCTCCTTTTTTCTTGTGTAGTACGCTCTAACCCCCGACACAGCCAAATTGCTTATGGCCGTGTCGGGGTGCTCATTTACTTAGAAGGATCAAGAAGAACCTTTAGTCCCTGCTTATTGTCTACAAGTTCGAACGCATCTTTGTACTGCGACATAGGCATAACATGGGAGATAATAGGATCAACGTTTATAACGCCACGTGCGAGGAGTTTAAGTGCTTTCTCCCACGAGGTGGGTATTTGTGCATGAGAGCCGAAAACGGTCAGCTCCTTTTTCTTGATGTTATGAAAATCAATATCCAGAGTGCAGTTGAACACGCCCATGGGAATAAACACGCCACGGCGACGCACAACATTCATAGCAAGGTCAACAGCAGGACGAGAACCGGCGGCCTCAACCACCACGTCAGCACCGTAACCATCGGTATAGCTCTTGGTCACTTCGATAAGATCCTCGTCGTCGAGGTTGACAATGCGGTCAACACCCAAGGTGTTTTTGGCAAGCTCCAAACGGGGTACATCTCGGGTAAGGCCGGCCATTATAACAAATGCGCCTTGTGCCTTTGCCACCTGTGCGGTGAACAGACCGATAGGTCCGGGGCCGAGGATGACAACAACATCTGTTGTAGAAACTATATGACGCTCGGTAAGGGCGTGAACGCCACAGGCCATAGGCTCTACCACAGCGCCCTGATCAAAGCTGATCTCTTCAGGGAGTGCCATAAGGCTACCTGCCCAGTTTACGCAGTACTCGGCAAAACCGCCATCAGCCGCCGAACCGATACCCTTGCGCTCGGGGCAATGGTTGTACTCGCCCACCTTGCAGTAGCGGCAAGTTCCGCAAACATGATAGGTGGTCTGTGTGATAACACGCTGGCCGACCTCCCAGCCGGTAACGCCTTCGCCAAGCTTATCTATAGTACCCGAAAGCTCATGGCCGAGGATTACGGGGGGGCGTAGGGCAAAACCGCCGTCGTTTACATATACGTTGTCGGTCTGGCAGATGCCTGCACGCACTACCTTTATGCGAACCTGACCGGGGCCGGGTTCGGGCATGGGTACATCCATGTACTCAAAATTACCCGGCTCTATCTTTGTTTTAACCAATGCTTTCATCAAAAAACCTCCTTATTAGATGGGGAAATATGCTCTTATAATGACCCTCGTGCGCTCCAAAATGGTTCAAGGCAGGGGCGCAGGGCTACGAATTGATTGTATAAATTTTGAAGCTGTGTGTGTTGTGTGGATTGTGGTGCAAATGACTTTGCACCCTCTTGCCACGTCGGGGTGTAATCATCGGTATGACCGAGTGCCACACGAAGCGCCGCACCTATGCCGATTATGCCAAGCTCCTTGCCCGCAGGACGTATCACAGGCATGTTAAGCCCATGAGCCGTCAGCTCACAAAGCAAATCGCAATTGCTACCGCCACCCGAGATATAAAGCGAACCTTCTCCCTGTGGCAGGTGATTGTAGCAGTCTATCATCGAGAGTATAACCCCCTCATAGACCGCCCGCATCATATCCATGGCGGTATGCTCGGTGCGCAGACCATAAAACCCACCACAAGCTGAGGGATTTCTAAAGGGTGCACGCTCACCGTAAACATAAGGGTGATATAAAATTCCCCTCGCCCCCATGGGCACTTTCTCGACAGTGGCGTCAAGTTCGGCCACAGGCATATTAGGGGCAAGCATACCCCTCGCCCAACCTATAGAGGCCGTACCGCTTTGTGCGGCCATAACCCACAAATACTTATCGGGAATGATACTGCGAAGTATACCCCCACCAACTCCTGTGTTATGGTTTACTTGATCGGCCGATATCAGCACCTCGTTGCAGAGGGTAGTGCCCAAAATGGTGCACTTATCCCCCACATTCACAGCCCCTGCCCCAAGACAGACCGCCGCCACATCGATAGCCCCCATCATAACCGGCAACCCCTCAGGTATACCGCTTTTGCGGGAGGCCTCGGCGCTCACCCCGCCCAATATGTGGGTGGAGGGATAACAAGGCGGATGCATATCCACCGATTCGGGTATGCCCATCATGCGTAGAGCCTCGGGCAGTAGCTGCATGGTGAATATATCGGTCGAGGCGTTAGAGCGATCGGAATAGTCGGTGGCGATTTCGCCGGTCAGCTTAAAGTTGAGCCAATCCTTGCAGTGGAACACATGTGCTATACGGGCATAGATCTCGGGTTTGTGCTTTTTGACCCAACACAGCTGAAAAGGCAGTGAGGAGGTGGAAAGCGTTATGGAGTGGTGCTCACGCAGGTAAGCGTCGATGCCCTCGCGATCCGGTAGTTCAAGGTCACGCACCCGCACATCGTTCCACAGTATGGCGTTGCCTGTGGGGCTTCCGTCCTTGTCGATGCACCAAAGGCCATCACCTTGGGCGGCGATGCCCATGCCCGACAACTTTGCCCACAATTCGGGGCGGGAGGTGGCCAGGCGGTTTGTCAGGGAACAAAATAGTTCCCACAGTCCCGCCATATCCATCTCGCAATGCCCCTCAGCCGGATGCAGTACCGGCGCATCGACTCCCGCAACCTCTAAGAGAGTACCACGGTCATCTATAAGCGCCGCCTTTACACGGCTTGTACCGGCGTCAATGCTGAGATATACACGATTTTCCATTCTCACGGCCTCCATAATGGATTACTCACCCAGATAGGCCGCTGTCAGACTCTCGTCGGCCAAAAGCTCCTCACGGGTGCCCGACACAGCCACAGTACCTACCGACAATATATATGCACGATGGCATATCGACAGGGCTTTGTTGGCATTTTGCTCCACCAAAAGGATGGAGGTGCCGTCTTTGTTTATTTCCTGAATGATGTCAAATATCTGTGATACGATGATAGGGGCAAGACCTAGCGAGGGTTCGTCGAGCATCATGAGTTTGGGGCGTGCCATAATGCCACGGGCTACGGCCAACATCTGTTGCTCACCGCCCGAAAGATGGCCACCATACTGCTTCTCACGCTCTTTAAGGCGGGGGAACATGGTGAAAACGCGCTCCAAATCCTTTGCGATCTCAGCGGTGTCGTTGCGAAGTCCCGCACCCACCTTTAGGTTTTCAAGCACGGTAAGCTTTGCAAAAATCTGACGTCCTTCGGGTACATGCACAAGGCCTTGTTCCACAACGTCATAGGGCTTTACAGGCAAGGGACTTCCCAAAAACTCAATGTTACCCTCTGTAGGTTTCATAACCGAGGAGACGCATTTTAGAAGTGTGGATTTACCCGCACCGTTTGCGCCCAGTACTGCGACGATTTCCCCCTCGTTTATCTCAAGAGATACACCTTTTAGTGCTTCGATGCCGCCGTATCCGGCCTTTAGGTTTTCAACTTTTAACATACTCATTCACCTCCAAGGTAGGCGTCAATAACAGCCTGGTTGCTCTTGACCTCGGCGGGGGTACCGGCGGCAATGGTCTTACCGAAGTTAAGCACCGTAACCGAATCACAAAGGTTTGTTACAACGTCCATGTGGTGTTCAATCATAAGGATTGTGATATCAAAACTCTCTTTTATTTCCTTGACAAACTGCACAAGCTCGGCCGATTCATCGGCATTCATGCCGGCGGCAGGTTCGTCAAGCAGTAACAGTTCGGGCTTGAGCGCCATAGCACGTGCGATTTCAAGTTTGCGCTGATGGCCATAAGGCAGGCTGTTTGCTTTTTCCTGCGCTCTGTCCTCAAGACCTACGATTTTTAAAAGTCCCATGGCATGATCAACAAGCCATTTCTCACGCTCACGATAGCGGGGGGCACGCAGTATAGCCTCCACCATGTTGTACTTTGCATTCTCGTTGCTGGCGATAATAACATTTTGCAGCACACTGAGATTGGCAAAAAGACGGATATTTTGGAATGTACGCCCTATGCCCAGTTGAGCAACTTTATGGGGGGCAGTCTTTGTGATGTCTTTGCCCATAAATGTGATGCTACCACCATCGGGCTCATATATGCCTGTGATGTTGTTAAAGATGGTGGTTTTGCCGGCGCCATTTGGACCTATGAGGCCATGAATTTTGCCGTGCTCCAAACTTACGCTGAAATCATCGATGGCTCGTACGCCACCAAAACGCTTTTCCAGATTTTTAATCTCTAATACGGCGTTCATTATTTGACCTCCTTCTTAGCGAATTTGGCTTTTATATTGCCGGGTATTGCTTTTACATTTGTGGGGAAGTGTCTGAACCAATTTATAGTACGCTTGATGGAGAACTCACGATAACCGTACAGACCGTCGGGCTTAAAGAGAATGATAAGCACAACTGCAATTCCGTAGAACAGCATACGGTACTCGGCCAGTCCGCGGAAAATCTCGGGTAGCAATGTGACAAGTAGCACACCCAGTACCGAGCCTGTCAGAGAGCCAAGACCGCCGATAACTGTAGTGGTGATAAGCTCGCTGGATTTTGCAAGGTTGAACATAGAGGGATTTATAAACATACTGTAATGGGCATAAAGTGCGCCGGCCCAACCTGCAAACACTGCACTGATTATAAAGGACATTTTCTTATAGCGGATGACATCGATACCCACGGCCTCGGCGGCGATATCGTTCTCACGAATGGCGGTCAGATTACGGCCATACTTGGAATGTATAATTGTCCAAGCGATGATGAAAGCGGCGATGGCACAACCCAGTGCAACCCACATATTTGTCATGGGGGCGATGCCCGAGAAACCACGTGCACCACCTGTTATGTCTTGGGTAAAGTTAAAAAGAACACGCACACCTTCACCAAAACCAAGGCAGGTTATAAGAAAGTAGTCGCCCTTTAGGCGGATTGTAAGCGAACCGAGAAGGAAAGCCACAAGCCCTGCCATAGCGGCACCGGCCACAACGGCGATGGGAAAAGGGATTCCGAAGTTTACGGTCATAATTGCGGCGGTATAAGCGCCGATTGACATGAAGCCTGCATTACCAAATGAAAACAGACGGGTAAATCCTGTTAGAATAGACATTCCCAGCACGGCGATGACATTTATGCACACCAGCGTGACAATGCCCTGTTGGAAGCTGGATAGGAACATTATTTTCACACCTTTCTGTTATGCTTTATCTTGTACATCGACACCCATAAGACCACTGGGCTTTACGAGTAGAATTATTATAAGTAGGGTAAAGGATATAAGATCACGCAGACCCGAATTGAGATAACCCGAGGCCATAACCTCTATAAAGCCGAGGATTACAGCGCCCAATATAGCGCCGGGTACGCTACCCAGACCGCCCATAACCGAGGCGATAAAGGCTTTAAGTCCGATGTTACCCATGGTGGGATAAACATTGTACTTCATACCAAGCAGTATACCTGCAACACCGGCAAGAGCACCGGCAAGACAGAACACCATAGCGATATTGCGGTCAACTTTTACACCTAAAAGGCTGGCGGTTCTGCTGTTACATGCTATAGCACGAACATGCAGGCCAAATTTTGTTTTATTGATGATGAACACGAGAATACATAGTACAATTGCGGTGACACCAAGGCTTACAAGGTCAAGCACACCGATGTAAACCGAGCCGATTTCCACCGACGATACGGGCAAGACGCTTGGGTACATCTTAAACTTTGCGCCAAATACAACTGTAGCAAAGTTTTGATAGGTAGTTGAAAGACCCATAGCCGCCACCATAAGGAACATGTTGGGCGAGCCGTTGTTACGAATACGGCGGTAGGCGATGCGCTCATTAATAAAGCTTATAAGTGCCGCACCAACGATGCCGAGTACTGCCGAGATAATAAAGCTGAGCACTGCTGAGTCCATAAAGGAGAAAGCAGATGACGAAACCGCCATAAATGCTATGTAAGCACCAAGCATGGCCACCTCTCCGTGGGCCCAGTTTGAAAAGTCCAGCAGACTATACACCAAGGCATAGCCGGTGGCAATCAGGGCATAAATTCCGCCCATGGAAATGCCGGTTACCAACTGTTGTAGGAACATTCTCTTCACCTCTCTGAAAAAATATTTGAGCTGTATTGCTTGTCTTATTTTTTGTTAGCTTTAAGTGCGCCGCAAACCCTCCAAAATAGGGGTGTGACTATTGGCCGGCTTGCGCCGCACTTAAATCCAAATTCTGGATAAATGTGGTGAAATTTATTGCAGTGTTGCGAATTTGTTGCACTCATAGGTGCAAAGTATGGGGAGGAAATAAATTTCCTCCCCATACGGTTGAGGGATATTCTTACTTGAAGATACCGTCGTAAACGAATCCATCGCCTTCGTACTTAAATACAGCGATGTCACGAGCGGGGTTATGGGTTTCGGGATCCATGGTCATTTCGCCCAGAAGACCTGTGAAAGTTGTGGTAGCTTCGAGTGCATCACGGATAGCGGTAGGATCATCGGAACCTGCACGCTCGATAGCATCAACAATCCACATCAGGCCGTCGTTACCGAACAGACACTCAGCCTCAAGAGTGATGTTGTAAATCTCTTGATATTCCTCACCGTAAGCAGCAGCCTCGGGAGTGTTAAAGCCTGCACGAGAAACGAAAGCCGAGTTCTCAAGTGCACCACCGGCCATTTCGGCAAGCTCCAAGGAGTCCCAACCGTCAGCGCCGAGGAAGTAGCAATCGATACCAAGCTCACGAGCTTGTCTTGCGATCAGAGCAACGTCCTGATAGATCCAGGGGATAAAGAGAACGTCGGGATCGGTAGCAGCAATGTTGGTCAGCTGTGCACGGTAGTCCTGGTCACCGCTCTGTGCGGATTCCTGAGCTACGATTTCGCCGCCGCCTGCTGTGAAGGACTCAACGATGTACTCAGTGATACCGGTCGAGTAAGCATCATTGATGTTGGTGATGATAGCACCCTTTGTGAAGCCCTGCTCAAGAGCATAACGGCCAAGGATTTCGCCCTGGAAGGAATCGATGAAGCAAAGGCGGAAAGAGTAAGGATGCAGGTTGCCGTTCTCATCAACTGTAACCAGCTCATTGGATGCAGCGGTTGCAACTACGGGAACTTCAAGCTCGGTGGCTACGGGAGCCATAGGAATGTTACAGCTCGAGAAGTTTGTACCAACCACAGCAGATACGCCGTGCTCGTCTACAAGGCTTCTGTAAGCGTTAACCGAGTCAACGGGATCGCCACGGCCGTCAAGACCGATGATCTCGATGGGACGTCCAAGAACGCCACCCTCAGCGTTGATCTTTTCGGCGGTCATAAGCATACCGTTAAGTCCTGCTTGACCCCAGTTAGCGGTGTCGCCCGACAAAGCCGATACATAACCGATTTTGATGGGGTCGCCTGCGGGAGCAGTGCCCTCGGCTTCGGCTTCGCCTTCGCCCTCAGCAGCCTCGCCCTCAGCGGCAGGTGCTTCGGCTTCGGGAGTCTCTGTTGTGCCACCACATGCTGTAAACAGCGATACGGCTAGCACCAAAGACAGCAGGATAGCAAGCAATTTTTTGATACTCATTGATAAAAAACCTCCTTAGTTTTATCCTGAAAATCCTTAATGTAGTTGCATTCGTCCATACAAGCCTCAGACGTTTGCGGATTTCAGTATACAAAAAAATTAGGCAACCACTGATTTTTTTAATGTTTAGTCATTATGTGAGCTGACGAGCCCACTCCATTGGAGGCTCACAAAAACTAAGTTGTCCTAAAAAATTATCAGTGCTTGCACATAGGTTGATTGCAAAGCCTCGTTGCCTTGCTCCCCCATATTAGCAACTTGAGCTGTGAAATGTCAATGGTTTTTTTGATTTGTAAACGTTTTGCAAACTAATTATTAGGAATTTATTTTCGCGAGTGAATTAAATTTCAGCTATTTTTTGTACATACTGCATTGCTGTTATAAACATTATTCAGCACAATCAACATACAACTGGCATTATAACCAGAGAGAATGTCGAATTTTGCATATGTTTTACAAAAATTATCCTCAAAGCCTAATTTGTCGCAGGTTTACAGCGATTTTTAGTATAAAAAACAAGATTTTCCGATACTTTACCAATAAATCAGTTTTTTCAATTGACTTTTGAGCGCGGTTATACTATTATATTCTATGGTCGCCAGAAAATAGAACGATAGTGTAATTAGGAATTATTGTATCGCTATGGGATGATTTTATATTTAAGGGCATTTGCCCTTGACTAATTCTCCATTATCAATTTTCAATTATCCATTGCCCTTAAAAGCCCTTAATTACTAATTACTAATTGCTAATTTCTAATTGTTAGATATCCGGGTGTGGCTCAGTTTGGTAGAGTACGTGGTTTGGGCAAGGTTGCCGAGCGCCGCCGGTGGCGGATACAGCGAGGGCAAGCTTGGCGCAGTGGCACAGAGTGGTGTGAGCAAAGCGAAACAGCACGACAATGCCACAAGAGGGGTAACAAAGCACGGGCAAAGATAGATGCAGGTATATTATAGTACTAACATAATTAAATATCCGGGTGTGGCTCAGTTTGGTAGAGTACGTGGTTTGGGCAAGGTTGCCGAGCGCCGCCGGTGGCGGATACAGCGAGGGCAAGCTTGGCGCAGTGGCACAGAGTGGTGTGAGCAAAGCGAAACAGCACGACAATGCCACAAGAGGGGTAACAAAGCACGGGCAAAGATAGATGCAGGTATATTATAGTACTAACATAATTAAATATCCGGGTGTGGCTCAGTTTGGTAGAGTACGTGGTTTGGGACCACGGGGTCGCACGTTCGAATCGTGTCACCCGGACCAGTAGAGAACCTCGACACGCATTTGCGTGCCGAGGTTCTCTTGCGTCACAAATTATTCTCCCATTATAATTGACCAATACCACACCATCATATATAATGTATAAGAATTTATGTTTAGCCTGCGGGCGGGAGGT
>CAYJGR010000039.1:0-22023 GCA_964370005.1 uncultured Oscillospiraceae bacterium | reverse complement strand
TTCAAACTTTTTTCAAAAAGTTTGCGGGGTTCGGGGCAGAGCCCCGAGGTCTTATCTTCCCAGTGCCCTTTTAAGCTGTTCCACACGGTCGGTTTGCTCCCAGCTTATATTCAAATCCTCACGCCCCATATGGCCGTAGGCGGCGAGATTTCGGTAGATGGGACGGCGCAGTTTCAGTGCCTCTATGATGGCATCGGGGCGCAGGTCAAACACCTTGGACACGGCCTCGGCCAAAACTTCATCTTCAACACAGCCTGTGCCAAATGTGTTGACCATGATCGACACAGGACTGGCAACACCTATGGCATAGGCCAGTTGCACCTCGCAGCGCTTTGCAAGCCCTGCCGCCACAACATTTTTTGCCACCCAGCGGGAGGCATATGCTGCCGAACGATCAACCTTGGTGGGATCTTTGCCCGAGAAAGCACCGCCGCCGTGGCGACCCCATCCACCGTAGGTATCCACGATAATTTTACGCCCTGTAAGTCCACTGTCCCCCTGTGGGCCACCCACTACAAAACGTCCGGTGGGATTTACAAACACCTTGGTGCTGTCGTTATATAGCTCTGCGGGCAGTATGGGTTTTAATACATGCTTTATAATGTCCTCACGGATGGTCGAGAGGCTTACATCGTCGGCGTGTTGGGTAGAGACTACCACCGTTTCGATATGTACAGGCTTGTCATTTTCATATGCCACTGTCACTTGGGTTTTGCCATCGGGGCGCAGGTAGTCAAGTGTGCCACATTTACGCATCTTGGTCAGTTGTAGGGCAAGCTTGTGGGCAAGGGATATGGGCATGGGCATAAGCTCGGGGGTGTCGTCGCAGGCATAACCAAACATCATACCCTGATCCCCCGCACCGGTGCTATGGGAATCTTTGCCCTCCTCTTTAGCCTCAAGTGACTTGTCCACGCCCATGGCGATGTCACTCGACTGCTCATCGATGGAAGTCATCACCGCACAAGTGCCGGCATCAAAGCCATATTTGGCACGGTCATAACCGATATCCCGCACCACTTCACGCACAAGCTTTGGGATATCGACATAACAATTGGTTGAGATTTCCCCCATCACCAGCACCATACCGGTGGTGACTGCCGTCTCGCAGGCCACCCGTGCGCTGGGATCCTCGGACAATATTGCATCAAGCACCGCATCTGAAATTTGATCACACATTTTGTCGGGATGCCCCTCGGTGACCGATTCGCTTGTAAATAAAAATTTTGACATAATTTTTCTCCTTTCGAGATTGAATATCATTTGACTATCACAGCGGAGCGACGAGGGCGTCGCTCCCTACCTTCCTCTACGTGTCGGGGGGATCGCTCTGTGCGACCACGCACAAAAGCGCCCGGCACTCTGCCAGACGCTTTATTATTGCTCATCTCTCGGCAGTGCCGCAGGATTTAGCACCTTGCCATAGGCAGGTTGCCGGGTTTCACAGGGCCTGTCCCCTCCACCACTCTTGATAAGTTGTATTCAGTTTTCTTTTATTATACTACCACCTTTTTCGGGCTTTGTCAACCGCTCGGTTCCGACAAATCTTGATATCGTTTTGTACACAAAAAATGTTATTGTGCTGTTCACACCCGCCTTGATAAGATTAAATGGCAGGATTATGGGCAGTATCATGGCCTCGACCGCCTCACGGGGTGTGCCCAAAAATATGGGAGTAAATATGAGGTTCCACACCACCATCATGCCCGCCATGGTCAGTGTGCCTGCAAATAGTCCCAATGCCCCACCGATGCGGGTCTTGGTAATTCGGTAGATGTTTCCCGCCACCAGTACCATGCTACCTGTGGCAAATATATGCATGAGCACCCCTATCCACCCACTGGCCGCACTGACCGTAAAGCCCTGTATCACACTGGCCACCACCGTGAGAATAAGCCCCGCCGTAGGGCCGTATAAAAACGCACCTATAAGTATGGGGATATCGGCAGGGTCGTACTCCAAAAATGACGCCGCCGGAAATATCGGAAAGCGCACAAGGTAAAGCAGTACCACCGATATCGCTACAAGCATGGCCATGGTGGTGAGTTTTCTCGTTTTTGATTTTGCAGTTGACATAATTTTGTTCCTCCTTGGTTTATCTGCGATGGGGAGGGCTGTAGGTGTGCAAAAACGCCCCCGACCAAATAGGCCAAGGGCGCAAGGTTTTTGTATATCTATCCATACACTACAACCGTTTCTTTCATCCGGACTATACCGTCGGTTGGGGATTCTAACCCCATCAGTCTTACAACTCGCGGACTTGTGGCACATATGCCCATCACCGCCGGTGGGGAATCTCACCCCGCCCTGAAACAGATTTATTATTTTGTGGTTTTTATTATAGTATACAACAAAAAATTTGTCAATATCACAAAAGATCGTTTTTAATGAGGTCGTCAAGACTTTCGCCCTTTATAACCACCCTTGCCTGACCACCCTTCACAAACACCACCGGCGGGCGCGGTATGCGGTTGTAGTTGGAGGCCATGGAGTAGTTATAGGCGCCTGTTGAGAGTACCGCTATCACGTCCCCTGCTCTGACCTGCTGTATGGGCACATTCTCGCCCAGCAAATCGCCGGTCTCACAGCACTTACCGGCCACCGTCACCACGCTGTCTTTAGGCTCGGCGGCACGTCCGGCCACCAAAAAGTCGTACTCGGAACGATAAAGGATATACCTGGGGTTATCCCCCATACCCCCATCCACCGACACATAAGTGCGAATATCGGGAATGTCTTTGACCGCCCCCACTTTATAAAGGGTGATACCCGCCTGCCCCACGATAGAACGACCCGGCTCTATAATGACGAAGGGCTGTGCAAGACCCAGCTCCTCACAGGTGGATTTTATCACCTTGGATACAAGCTCCATATAGTGCTCATAGGCCACGGGGTCGTGATCGGGCAGATACTTTATACCAAAGCCGCCGCCCAAATCAAGCTCCTCCATCTCAAGCCCTGTGGTGCGCTTGACCTCGGCCATAAATCCCAGCATAACCCTTGCGGCCTCCTCAAAAGGCTCAACGTCAAATATCTGAGATCCGATGTGACAATGTATACCCTTGACCACAATTCCACCGAGCTTTACCGCCCGTTGTATGGCCTGCAAAGCCTCTCCTGTTTCAAGGGCAAAACCGAATTTGCTATCTATTTGACCTGTGCGCACATACTCATGGGTGTGGGCATCAATGCCGGGCTTTATGCGCAGTAATACCTCGGCTTTCATACCCTTGCTCAGGGCAAGCTCGCCTAAAATCTCAAGCTCTTGGGGGTTATCCACCACAATGCGCCCCACACCCTGTTCAAGGGCGGCGGTCAGTTCCTGCACCGTCTTGTTGTTGCCGTGGAAAAACATCTTTTCGGCGGGAAAACCGGCGCTCAGTGCGGTATGAAGTTCCCCTATAGATACAACATCAAGCATCATGTTTTCCTCATGTGCAAGTTTACACATGGCTTTACAACAAAAAGCCTTGCTGGCGTAGGCCACGCCACCCCTACCATCATAAAACTTGTCGATAGAGTTTATGTAACTGCGGCAGGCAGCTCTTATCGCATCCTCATCCATTACATAAACAGGTGTGCCAAACTTCTCGGCAAGTTCCACCGTGTCAATCCCACCGATAGTAAGATGACCAAGTGCATTGACATTCAAACCATCCGATACAAACATAAAAATCTCCATTCTGCGCATTGCGCAAATAATTTTTGAAAACCTCCGTCAGAATGGAGATTTTTTCGGCATCTCGCCCGTCCTCGGGCGAGGCCTTTTAAATAAGGGTTTAGCGTGATACTTCACGCTAAACCTCCGTGTTATTCTTCTTTGCTCGCAATATCCTCGATTATTCCCCACAACTGATCTACGCCGTCGCCGGTCTTGGCCGAAAAAGGTACAATAGTGATCTGTTCCCCACAAGGAAGCTCGTTTTTTAGCTCCTCTAAGCGCTGTTTTTGCTGATTTTTACTCAGCTTATCCATCTTGGTGCAGACCACTACAAAGGGTATACCATCATCTATAAGGAAATCTATCATTTGACAGTCCGCGACCGAGGGGGCATGGCGCATATCAACCAGTGAAAACACAAGCTCTATCGCCCTCCCCGAGGCAAAATAATCCTCAATCAGTCCCGCCCATCGCCGCTTTTCCGACTTGGATACCTTGGCATAACCATAACCCGGCAGGTCAACAAATCTCACCCCTTCAAGCGAGAAAAAGTTGATGGTCGCCGTCTTACCGGGCATAGAGCTGACTCTGGCCAGCTGTTTTTGCCCAAAAAGTTTGTTTATAAGCGAAGACTTACCTACGTTCGACCGTCCCGCAAACACAAGCTCGGGACGATCGGACGGGGGTAGCTGTGGGGCAAGGCCACAAGACATTTCAAATTCTACATTATGTCGATTCATTGAACCCTCCGATTATTGGGGTATTGGGGTGTCGGTGGGCAGTTCTATGCGATGCTCGGGTATCGCATCGGTTGCCCTTACAATATTTTGAGGCAGTGCCGATACAAGTGCGATATCCAAAACCTGTTTTACATCCGACACAGGCACAAACGTAATCTTCTCGGCCACCACAGGATCAATCTCGGCCAAATCAGCCTTGTTACCCTGTGGGATTAAAACTGTCTTCATATTGTTTTTGTAGGCCGCCATGGATTTCTCTTTAAGACCGCCTATGGGCAGTACACGCCCCCGCAATGTGACCTCGCCTGTCATGGCGACATCATGACGCACCGCAATGCCCGACAACGCCGACACAAGTGCGGTACAGGTGGTGATGCCGGCCGACGGGCCATCCTTGGGCACTGCCCCCTCGGGGAAGTGGATGTGTATATCCTTAGTCTTATAAAAATCGCTGTCGATACCGTACTTCTCGCCATGACCTCGTATATATGTGATGGCGGCCGTCACCGATTCCTTCATCACATCACCAAGCGAACCTGTCGACTGATTTTTACCACTGCCATCCATCACAGCGGCCTCGACCTGTAGCATCTCGCCACCGACCGATGTCCATGCAAGGCCATTAGCCACCCCCACAAGGTCAAGTTTGTTTTCCTCGTCCTCACGGTACTTGGGCGGGCCTAAAAACTCTTGAATATTTTTTGCATCGACCTCCACCCTATCCATCTCAAACTCTACAATTTGTGAAGCCGCTTTACGGCAGATGGTGGCCAAGCTGCGCTCGAGTCTGCGCACACCGGCCTCTCGGGTGTAGCTGTCTATTATAGCATAGATCACATCTTTGGCTATTTTTAGCGTGGTCTTAGAAAGCCCATGTTTTTTAAGTTGTTTTGGCAAAAGATGACGCTTGGCGATGTTAAACTTCTCCTCACGGGTATAACTGCCCAGCTCTATTATCTCCATACGGTCGGCAAGAGGTCCCGGAATAGCGCCCAGATCGTTGGCCGTGGCCACAAACAGCACCCTCGAAAGGTCAAAAGGCACCTCTATATAGTGATCACGAAATGCAAAGTTTTGTTCGCTGTCCAGCACCTCGAGCAGTGCAGCCGAGGGGTCGCCACGGTAGTCATTGCCCAGTTTATCCACCTCGTCGAGCAGTATGAGGGGGTTCATGCTCCCCGCCTGCTTCATGGCATTGATAAAACGCCCTGGCATCGCACCTATATAGGTTTTGCGGTGGCCTCGGATGTCCGATTCGTCACGCACCCCGCCCAGTGACATGCGGGCATATTTGCGGTTCATGGACTTGGCTATAGAGCGTGCTATGGAGGTTTTACCCACACCCGGAGGGCCTACAAGACAAATAATTTGCCCTTTGAGGTCGGGGGCAAGTCCTCTAACCGCCAGTATCTCAAGCATACGCTCTTTGACCTTTTTCATGCCAAAATGCTCACGGTCAAGCAGTTTGCGGGCGGCGGTTATATTGACCTTATCCTTTGTAAGCTTGCCCCAAGGCAGTGCCAGCACCGAGTCGAGATATCCACGGATAACAGCGGCCTCATGGGAACTTGATGGCATTTTCCCAAGTCTCTCGGCCTCTTTTTTAAGGGTAGTTTGGTCTTCTTTTGGTATATCGAGTTTCATTATAGAGTCGATATATTTATCTATTTCATCGTAGGTGCTGTCCCCCTCGCCGAGCTCGGCCGAGATGGCCTTCATCTGCTCACGGAGGTAATATTCACGCTGATTGCGGTCTATTTGCTCTCTGACTTGGTCGTGGATATCCTGCTCAAGTGCCAAAATTTCATTTTCATTTTCGAGCATATGGGCAATAAATTCAAGTCTGCGCAGAGGTGTGGATAATTCGAGCACCTTTTGCTTTTCCTGCACATGGAGTGGAATGTTGCCGGCGATATATTCGGCCACATATGTGGGGTCATCACTCATCATGACATTTGCCACCATCTCACGGGGCATTTTGGGCGAAAGATAACAGTACTCCTCAAACAAATCCTTGACAGTGCGCATAGTGGCATCGACCATAGCCGAGCGCACAGGTTTTGTAGCTTGGAGTGGTAGTTCGTCTATAAACACCTTGAAGAAGGGATCTTCTTGTACCACTTCGAGTGCCTTGGCACGGTAAAGCCCTTTTACAAGTACACGCAGGCCACCGCCGTGAACCTTGACAATCTGGCGCACCTCGGCCACCACCCCCACAGTGTAAAGCTGTTTTGGGGTGGGCTCATCGTCCCGCACATCCTTTTGCGCCACAAGAAATATTTTGCGATTTTTATCCATGACATCGCTAAGTGCCGCAATCGATTTTTGACGTCCCACATCAAAATGCAGAACCATATTTGGAAAAAGCACCAACCCTCGCAGTGCCAACATGGGCATCTTTTGGGGGAAGTCTGTATATTGTTCGCTCATAAATGTGACCATTCCTTTCTATTCATGGTATAAAATAGACCCCCGAAGAATGGTCATATTTTATGCCATGTTTTTCGGTTGTCACGAAGTGACGAGAAAAATGGCTTTTAAGAATAAGTTTGAAATTTATTTTCAAACTTTTCGCCTCCTTATGTGGCGTTTTACATTGGTTTTGACAACCAAATTATACCATATTAGTATTTATTTTACAAGTATTAGCAAAAAAATGTCTACGGCAGCTCTGCAGACATATCCGCAGAACTGCCGAAACGTATCTTGGCTTGACATCACATTTTTATACCTGCTATGAGGCAGAATTTCGACGTGAGGATTTACCCCGTGCTGTTGTGGTGGCGGGCAATTTTAGCTTTATAGGCTTGCGGTCGGGGTCTCGGTACATCTCAGCCTCGCCTATACCCTGTACACACTCCGAGGTGATAGTGATGCGCTCAATCGTGTGATCCGAGGGAGTATCAAACATCAATTTCCCAAGCACATTCTCCATAATAGAACGCAGTCCTCGGGCACCCGTCTTGCGCTCAATTGCCTGCTTTGCTACCTCACGCTGTGCCTCCTCCAAAAATTCAAGCTCTATGCCGTCAAGTTCAAACAGCTTGGCATATTGACGCAGTATGGCATTTTTGGGTTTAGATAGTATGGTCACCAAGGCCTCTTCATCAAGATTTTCAAGGGTTGTTATAACCGGCATACGCCCCACAAGCTCGGGGATAAGGCCAAATTTCACCAAATCATGGGGCAAAACCTGTGCCAACATCTCGTCACTCTCATTCTTGGAACGAATAGCACCTCCAAACCCCAGACTCGAGGTCGACACCCTCTTCTCTATAATCTTCTCAAGTCCATCAAACGCACCACCGCATATGAACAAAATGCTTGAGGTGTCTATTTGTATAAACTCCTGTTGAGGATGTTTGCGCCCACCCTGTGGTGGTACATTGGACACTGTACCCTCCAATATTTTCAGCAGCGCCTGTTGCACGCCCTCACCACTAACATCACGTGTGATGGAGGGGTTTTCACTCTTGCGGGCAACCTTGTCAACCTCATCGATATATATGATACCCCGTTGGGCACGCTCTACGTCAAAATCAGCCGCTTGTATAAGGCGTAGCAGGATGTTTTCAACATCCTCGCCCACATATCCGGCCTCGGTGAGGGTGGTGGCATCGGCTATGGCAAAGGGTACATTGAGTATCTTTGCAAGGGTCTGTGCAAGCAGGGTTTTACCCACACCGGTGGGTCCCAGCAGCAGCACATTGCTCTTGCTGAGCTCTACATCACCCTCATCACCAAAATATATACGCTTGTAATGGTTGTAAACCGCCACCGAGAGCGAAACCTTGGCTCTGTCCTGTCCCACCACATACTCATCCAAAATGGTCTTTATCTCAGAGGGTTTAGGTATAGTTATTTCAATTTCTTCGGCCACTGTGGGTTGCTTTTTGGGGGGCTGAACATCCCCATCAAGCACCGTTTGGCACAGCTCTATACACTCATTGCAGATGCAAACCCCGGGACCCGCCACCATGCGTTCCACTTGATCTTGGGTCTTGCCGCAAAAGGAACAACGCAGTGTCTTGCTGTCGCTATTTTTTGCCATATGCCCTCCTATGCTGTGTTTATATTAGCTCCACTAATATAAATGCTTTATCTTTATTGGCTCCGCTAATATAAATTCGCCATGCCCGTAGGGCGGCATCTAAATAAAAGCAAATCGGCATGGCTTTTTTATTTAGATGCACCTGCCAGAGGCAGATGTGCGAATAAATAATCCTGCGGATTATTTATATAAACACCGTCATCGCTTTTCAATTATCTTATCCACAAGGCCGTACTCCATAGCCTGCGCGGCCGACATAAAGTTATCTCGCTCGGTATCCTGTTGTATGACCTCAAGCGGTTGACCTGTTTGCTCGGCCATAAGGCGATTTAGCTTCTCTTTTATACCCAAAATCCAATCGGCATGGATTTTCATATCGGTGGCTTGACCTCGAATGCCACCCAGAGGCTGGTGTATCATCACCTCGGCATTGGGTAGGACAAAACGTTTGCCCTTTGCACCCGATGAGAGAAGAAATGCACCCATAGAGGCCGCCAGACCCACACATATAGTCGAGACATCGCACTTGATATACTGCATGGTATCATATATGGCCATGCCGGCTGTCACAGAACCGCCGGGACTGTTTATATAAAGGTGAATATCCTTGTCGGGATCCTGCCCCTCTAAAAATAACAGCTGTGCCACCACAAGACCTGCAGTCACATCATTTACCTCTTCAAACAGCATTATTATGCGGTCGTTTAGAAGTCGAGAGAATATGTCATAGGCTCGTTCTCCCCTATTTGTTTGCTCTATTACGGTTGGTACCAAACTCATGGCAATCTCCTCCTATTCAGTCAATTGTTCACATGGCACAGCATGACCGCTTATCTATACTTTTATTCCTTGGTCTTAGCTTTTTTCGCCTTTTCTTCGGGCTTTTCGGTCACTTTGGCATTCTCACGTACAAAATCTATGGCCTTTTGTACCAGCAAATCGGCCGAAATCTCCTTTGTGGGTACCATGTCACGGATTTTCTCGACCTCGATCTTGTAGGCCTCGGCCATCTTCTCATACTCGGCGGCAAGGTCCTCCTCGGTCACGGCGATGTTCTCGGTTTGAGCGATCTTTTCAAGGCAAAGTCTCACCTTTACCTGACGCTCGGCCTGCTCCTTAAAGCCCTCCTGCATATCGGCCACAGTACCACCTGTGTACTGCATATAGGTTTCAAGATTCATGCCCTGGCTCTGCAGACGGTGCTCAAAGTCATGTACCATCTCATGGGCACGGTTATCTATCATTACAGCAGGGATATCACCCTGCATGTTTTCTATAAGACTATCAACAAGGCTGTTTTCAAGATCAGAACGGGATTTGTCGTCCTTGCGGGTCTGTGCCTTGCTCTTAATATCGTCCTTAAGCTCCTGCAAGGTGTCAAATTCACTGACATCCTTTGCAAACTCGTCGTCAAGCTCGGGCAGTTCCTTGACCTTTAGGCTGTTGAGCTTAACTTTGAACACAGCGGATTTACCGGCTAAGTTCTCGGCATGATACTCGGCGGGGAACTCGACATTTACATCGAACTCCGAACCGATCTCCTTGCCTACCACCTGCTCCTCAAAACCGGGGATAAACTGCCCCGAACCGAGCACCAAGGGGAAAGCTTCACCCTTGCCACCCTCAAAGGCCTTGTCGTCCACAAAGCCTTCAAAGTCGATGTTGGCGGTGTCACCATCCTGTGCGGCACGGCTATCGATATCCACAAGGCGACCGTTTTGCTCCTGCATACGGCTTATCTCGGTGTCGATTTCCTCCCCGGTCACTTCGTATACAATTTTATCGGCCTTTATACCCTTGTAATCCTTGACGGTGATCTCGGGCTTTATGGTCACGGTGGCCTTGAAGATAAAGCCTTCGGCCGACAGGTCGGTCACCTCGATCTCGGGGTAGTCAACGGGCTCGATGCCACTGTCCTCGACAGCCTGCTCATAAGCCTTAGGATACAGCTCGTTTACAGCATCCTCAAAAAATACACCCTCACCATACATCTTTTCGATCATGGCACGAGGTGCCTTGCCCTTGCGAAAACCGGGCACATTGATGCGGTTTTTATTTTTTATAAAAGCTTTGTCAACCGCCTCCTTAAATACCTCAGCACCTACCGAAATTGTAAGTTCATGGCGATTGTCCTGCAGCTTGTTAGATGTTTCAATTTTCATTATTTACGTCCTCCCGTAAGTTATATATCTTGTCAAAAAAACTTATCAACTAAGTATATCACAAATTAAAATGATTTACTACTGCTATTTCGCATAGAAGTATAGGCCTACAGCACAATCTCTGGGTCAAATCCAATAAAATCTCCCGATATTAGCCGAAATGCTATGCCCATGTAGTCCCCACACAGCGCATAACGACAAGCCTGTCCATGTATATGACCGTAATAACATCGTTTTATTTCATGCTTTATAAGTAGGTCTATAATCTCGGGTATCATCTGCTCGCCAAATACAGGTGGGTAATGTAAAAATACAATCTTCTCGCCCTCCATACCCTGCGCCGCCACCAAAGAGGCCTCCAAACGCCCCACCTCTCGGGCGATTATCTTGGCATTAAAGGCCTGCCCCGCCTCCATCATCCATCCTCGACTGCCACATATAACCTTGCCCTCCCCCGTCGGCACAACACAATTATTATGCAGTATTTGCAGACTGTCAAGACCGTTTGCCGCAAAAAACGTCTCCATTTTAGACTTGGTTGACCACCAATAGTCATGGTTGCCTTTGAGAAGAATTTTCCTCCCCGGTAGGCTGTTTAGATAACGAAAATCCTCAAGGCTCTCCTCAAGCGACATGCCCCAGGAAATATCCCCCGCCACCACCACTGTATCTTCGTGTGTGATTTTCCCTCTCCAATTTTGGGTAAGCTGCTCCACATATCCCTCCCAGCCCGAGAAGATATCCATAGGTTTTTCCGAGCCGAAAGATAGATGTGGGTCGCCTATAACGTACAACGCCATGTGGGCACTCCTTAGTTTGGATTTTTTTGTTCTGCTTTGGCTTAAATGGGTTTATGGGTGGTAATAATAATGGATGAAGGGAGGTGAGCACTATGGATATGACCAACAGCACCGCAGGCGGTGGCAACGGTATTTGCTGCGAAGTTAAAAACTGCGCCTATCATCAGGGACAGGACAACTGCACCGCACAGTCGGTTCAGGTAGGCCCCCAGTTTGCAAACTCGAGCGCCGAGACCGTATGTTCCACATTTCGCCCCAAAAACTGACCTATAAAACATACGTCGAGCGGGATTTGTTTGTTCGACGTATCCGAGCCGCAAAACCTCGGTCAATATACGCCTCGACCTGCACCTTTTTATGGGTGTTGGTCGGGGCGTGTGTGCGTGTTCACATAAATATTATACCATTTTTAGAAACATTTTTAAAGTTAAGTTTTTGTTTAGCCGTGCCCTATCTCATATTTATGACCATTCCTTTTTGCAATAGGCATAAAACAAGCATAAAATAGGGTACGTTTGACATACACTTTCAAGCCTTCTATCCACCGCCATAGATTTCCCGCTTAGGTGGGGTGTCGAGGCGGGGCAGGCTTATGCCCCGTCGGGGCGGGGGGTGGGGGGTAGTAGTTGGGTGGTGGGAGACGGGCTTATGCCTGCTGCGCCTCAGCGCCCCGCATAAGTGGGGAAGCTATGAGCGCAATAAAACCCATGTCATGAGGAGAGCACTCACGCTTATCGCCTCTTGTTTTTCTCCCTTATCACGTTGCGGGCATTCTTCATGCCGCCCACCTCCTTAAACATTCTCTCGAGCTTTTTTTCCTCTATTTGGCGACTGTTTAGGCCATCATATCCGCTCTCATTTTTTAGCTTGAAATAGCTTTCAAGTCTACGACTGTCTATTTCCCCGTCTTCCACAGCCTTTTGTATGGCGCACCCCGGCTCGGTGGTGTGGGTGCAGTCGGCAAAACGACACTGCCCCGCCAACTCCTCCAAATCATAAAATGTCTTTGACAGGTCGGCCGACTCGGCACCCAGTTCCCTCATACCTGGGGTGTCTATGAGCACGCCACCCTTTGTGCAGGGATACATGGCACGGCCTGTGGTGGTATGGCGACCCTTATCGTAACGACCTATCTCTTTTGTCTCCAGCTTCTCTTGACCCAACAGCTTATTTATGAGGGTAGATTTGCCCACACCCGAGGAGCCTATCAGCGCCACGGTATTGCCCGCCGATATATACTTTTCAAACTTTGGTGTGATATCTTCGTCGAACATCGACACGGTGATTATATCGCTAAATGCCGATACCTGTTCCACCTCGGCCACTGTGGACGGTAAATCCCCACACAAATCGGCCTTTGTGAGCACCACCACAGGGGTGGCACCGCTATCCCAAGCTATGGATAGATACCGCTCAAGACGGCTTAGGCTGTAGTTATCGTTAAGTGACATACATAAAAACACAAAATCAATATTTGCGGCCACCACCTGGGCTTGTCCGCTCACCCCTACCGCCTTGCGCAAAAACACACTCTTTCGGCTGAGTATGTGGTGTATGATGGCATTATCCCCCTCGGGTTTTAGCATAACAAAATCGCCCACGGCGGGATATTTTGCAAGCTCCTCGGTCTCGTAGCGCAGTTTGCCCGATATCTCGGCGGTGTACTCCCGTGTGGCTGTTACAACCCTGTACAGTCCTTTGTGCTGGGTGGTCACCCTTGCAAGTGTGAGACCCTCATGCAATGTGGCCTCATTTTCAAATCTCTCGGTGACACCGTATTGTGTCAATAAATTCATATATAATATTCACTTTCTATATCATCAGTTTAAGACTACCTGTCTGTTTTGTCTTTCTTTGTTCATAAGGCGGCGGGTGCGCTGGCGAGACAAGCCCACCAATGTTATTCCCACAACCACCTCAAAAAGGCTACCTGCTGTCACATATTCAAATATATCAAGGGTGGCATATGTGGCATATCGAAGATAAAACATATTAAATATCACAACTGCACAGTTGAGTATAAAAGCAAATTCCATATCTCTGCGCTTTATACTCTTTACAAAAAACAGAGCCACCAGAGCACCGTACACCCCACAAATCAGCCCCACACACCCAAGTACAGCATTAGGCAAGGCGTTATCAATATTTATCATGAGGTGCAGCAGCGCCCCTCCACGCCATATAAGGCTAACAAACATAAAATAAAGCATAGTTTTCTTTAGCATGGGAAATTCCCCTCTTTTTATGTATTAAAAATGATATGGTATAATAGCTATACTTTTACTATTATACCATATCTTTATATTATTTGTAAAATTCACATCATTTTTTAAGCTGAAAACTGCGCTTGTTCTGCCCAAAGCGCTCGAAAATAAGCATAGCCGAGGAGAGCAGTGGGGCAAACATGCTCACCCCAACCACGAGAGCGAGCTGACGCAAGCTCAGCGCCGTGGTCACAAAAAGCCCCTGTAGCCACGGATGATACACTACCGCTACACTTATAACGGCCGAAATCACCACCGCCCCGAGCAGTGCGGGGTTGCCAAAAAGGCTTATCTCAAATATGGTGCGGGTCTCGTACCTGCACTCAAATGCGTGACAAAGCTGTGCTGTAATCAGTGTAAGGAGTGCACCACTGCGTGCCACGGTCAAATCACCTGTTTGGACATGTAGCAATGTGAAGGTAATTAGGGTCGAAAGCCCTATCATACATCCACGAAACAGTATCTTGCTCATCAGCCCGCCCGAGAACACCGATTCCTCCCTGCCACGTGGGGCACGTCGCATTACATCGGCTGTGGCTGTGTCTGCACCGAGCGCCATGGCAGGCAAACCGTCGGTCACAAGGTTGACAAGGAGTATCTGTATGGGATACAGCACCACCGGTAGCCCCATGAGCATCCCCACAAACATGGTAAAAACTTCACCTATATTGCAGGAGATAAGATACCTCATAAATTTGCGGATATTGCTGTATATTACCCGGCCCTCCTCGACGGCCGCCACCATGGTGGCAAAGTTGTCATCGAGCAGTATCATGGAGGAGGCCTCACGGCTTATATCGGTGCCGGCTATGCCCATCGCCACCCCGATGTCGGCCTCTTTTATGGCAGGGGCATCGTTTACGCCGTCGCCGGTCATGGCCACAATATGACCTCTTGCCTTAAAAGCTTTTACAATTCGCAATTTGTGCCCCGGGTTCACACGGTAAAACACCGCCGTCTTTTTTACAGCCTCACATAAATCCCTGTTGTCCATTTTGTCAAGCTCTGCCCCCGACAGCACCTCGTCGCCGGGGGTCATTATTTTTAGATCGGTAGCCACAGCACAGGCTGTGGGGCGACTGTCCCCCGTAATCATAACGGTGCGTATACCGGCGTGACGACAGCTCGATACCGCCGCATATGCCTCCCGCCTTGGGGGATCCATCATGGCTATAAGCCCCACAAAGCACAGCCCCTGCTCGCTCATATCACTTTTTGAGGATATCGCCCTAAATGCAAACCCCAGCACACGCAGTGCCCTGCCCGCCATATCGGTGTTCTCCTGCAAAAACTTAGATTTTGCCTCGGACGTCATGGGGCGTACCCCCTCGGCGGTCATAAAGAGGGTGCAGCGCTCTATGAGCACATCGGGCGCACCCTTGGTGAATAAAAATAACCCCTCCCTTTGCCCCTGAACCACCACCGACATCATTTTGCGTTCGGGGTCAAAGGGGTTTTCATCGCAAACCGAGAGCTTGCAGTCGCTCTGCTCTAAGCCAAATACCCTGCCCACCCGCAACAGTGCAAGCTCGGTGGGGTCACCGCTCGAACACTCCTCCTGTCTTTGTCCAAAAAATTGTGGTTTTATATCGTCAGGTGCTAATGTAGCGTTGTTGCAAAGCAGTGCCACCTGCAAAATACGCTCTAATAGTGGGTTTGTAGATACATTTCTATCCCTTGCAGTGGATCGGTTGCGAGAATTTTCGCCCCTTCCCGATTCCTGCACCGCTATTTTGCCCCCGCTGGTGTATATTTCGGTGACGGTCATTTTGTTTTCTGTCAACGTGCCGGTTTTATCGGTACAAATCACATCGGCACAGCCCAGCGTCTCGACGGTGTGCAAATGGCGCACAAGTGCATTACGTTTTAGTATACGACGCACTGACAACGCCAGCGACACCGTTACAATGGCCGACAACCCCTCGGGGATGGCCGCCACCGCCAGCGATATCCCCAGCATGAGCATGTCAAACATACCCTCGCCCTGAATTATACCTATGATAGACACCGCCACACAAATGAGCAAACAACCGATACCAATCCATTTACCCATCTCGTCCATGCGTTGTTGCAGTGGGGTGAGACCCGGTTTTATATCCCGCAACATACCTGCAATTTTACCCATCTCGGTTTGCATACCTGTGCGGGTGACCACGGCCTTACCTCGCCCCTTGCTCACCACCGTACCCATGTATATGTCATCGTTTTTGCGCTTATCCACCGGCACAGATTCGCCGCTTAGCATAGATTCGTCACACCCCAATGACACCACCTCAATGGCAGTGGCATCTGCCGGAATGCGGTCACCGCTCTCAAGAAGTACCACATCGCCCGGCACGACCTCGCCGGCATCGATCTCACATCGCACACCCTCACGCATCACACGTGCTTTGGGTGCTGCCATTTTTTTAAGTGCCTCAAGGGTGCGCTCAGTGCGATACTCCTGTACAAATCCGAGTAAGGCATTGAGAAACACGATGGCCACAATCACAATGGCTTCCCCCGCATTGCCAAGCAGTACCGAGGCCACCGTGGCCGCCAACAATATTATAACAAACACATCCCTGAACTGGGACATAAACAGCCCCGCAGCCGAGGCCTGTTTTTTCTCTTTGAGCACATTGTGGCCGTACTGCTCCAGTCGTCGACCCGCTTCCTCCCATGACAAGCCCTGTTCTTTATTCTCCACCATTTTCACATGCTTCCCCCCACCCGCAAAATCGGGACAGACACCGCCCGTCCCCTTTTGCTCAATGTTTATTCGGCGGGTGGGGATATTATGCCCACGTAGGGGCAATTAGGCGTTAGGGATTACTAATTAAGGACAATGGCAAAGGGCAACCCACATGGATGCCCTTGACCTTAATGTTTAATATAAATCCCACGGCGGAGCGACGAGGGCGTCGCTCCCTACGGGTTAGAGGATATAAGAGGGCAAGGACACCACACGGATGCCCTTGCCCTTAATTCCTCATTCCTAATTGCCCTTAATCTTATTCCTCTTTGCAAGTGCAGTTTTCGCCGCAGTCGCACTCCTCGATGTCAAACTCCAAAAGTTCGCCACAAGAGGGGCACTCCATATCGCCCTTTTCGAGCATTTCTGCATCTAGGCAGATCACTTCGTCGCAGGAAGGGCATTCTACTTCATAGATTTCGTCATCATCTGAGTAATAATCTTCATCCTCGTCATCAAAGCCGTAAAAATCGCCTTCGACAGCGCCCAGATCTTGGTCAAGCTCGTCCACAATCTCGTAAACTTCGCCAAGGCCGTTGTCCAAATCATCCACTGTCAGCGCCATATCGTCCAATACATCGACAATGGCCAGTAGCAATCTGCCCTCGGGTTTATCGTCGTTGATTTTCAGACCGTCAGCCAGTCCTTTTAGATATGCAACTTTTTCAATGATGGTCATAATAATGCCTCCCTTTTTACCTATAATAGTTTTTTATATCATAAAATCAAATCTTATGCGCGCTCCATGTATTCACCGGTTCTGGTGTCAACACGAATAGCATCACCCTCGTTGATGAACAAAGGCACTCTGATTTCGGCGCCGGTCTCGAGTGTGGCGGGCTTGGTCACGTTTGTGGCGGTATCGCCCTTGACACCGGGTTCGGTCTGGGTTATCACAAGCTCCATAAATGTGGGGGGCTCCACGCCAAATACAGACCCCTTGTAGGACAGCACCTTCACATCGGTGTTCTCCTTGACAAACTTGAAGTTGTCGCTGAGTTTGTCGGCATTGATGGGTATGTTCTCATAGGTCTCATTGTCCATGAAGTAGTACAGATCACCATCGGCGTAGAGATATTGCATGTCCTTTCTCTCTATGAAAGCAGAGGGAAATTTCTCGGTAGGGTTGAAAGTGCGCTCAACCACTGCCCCTGTGATGACATTGCGGATTTTAGTGCGCACAAATGCCGCACCCTTTCCGGGTTTTACATGCTGAAATTCAATGATTTGAAATACATTGCCGTCCATATCAAATGTGACGCCATTGCGAAATTCACCGGCAGAAATCATAAAAGTGCTCCTCCAATATTGCTTATGGTTTTGTCTCTTCCTAAAGTATTTTAGCCTATAATCGGCATTTTTGCAAGGGGTTTTGCATTTTTTACATCATAACATTCTTAACTCTTTGGAAAATGTGTTGAGATTTTCATATCCATCCTTTGTTATGACCACTAAATCTTCTATGCGACAACCTGTTTTGTCGGGCAAATATATCCCGGGTTCTACAGATAGCACCATTCCGGCTTTGCATATAGCCTCGGATTTTTCGGAAAATGCGGGACTTTCATGCACCGCAAGACCGATACTATGGCCTGTGCCGTGACCGAAGTTTTCCCCATACCCCGCCTTTTGTATCACATCACGGGCGGCTTTGTCCACCTCGGCACATGGTACCCCCTCACGTATAACCGAGAGCGCCGCCAGCTGTGCCTCGAGCACCACCTCATATATCTCGCGGGACAGCTCATCGGGTCGGCCTATGGCAAATGTACGGGTCATGTCGCCGTGGTAGCCGTCAACAATCGACCCAAAATCAAGGGTAAGCAGTTCTCCCTCCCCCACTATGTGCTCACTCGGCACACCGTGAGGCGAGGAACCATTACGCCCCGCCACCGCTATAAAATCAAATGATGCCCCCGCAGAACCTAGCCTGCGTGTTAAAAACTCGAGTTCCAGAGCTATTCCTCGCTCACTCTTGCCCGCTATATCGCTCTCTATAAGTTCTGTAAGCGCCCTCTCGGATATCTGCTGTGCTTTCCTTATAAGTTCTATCTCACCGGGCGACTTTATACTTCTTTGCTGTGAGATAAGCTCGGACAGGCGATTGTCATCACACAGGGTGCAGTCTTGTAGCATCTCACCCCATTTGTTGCGCTGTGACAGGGTTACATGCTCACTTTCAAGCATGATATTTTTTATAGATAGCTTTTTTAGCACCTCGGGCAATTGTTTTTGTAGGTCTTCGGTCATTACAATCTCACAGCCGGATATCTGACGCTTTGCCGCCTCTATATAACGAAAATCGGTAAAAAATACCGACCCCTCTCGCCCGACCACAAGTGTCCCCGCCGAGGAAGGGAAATCGGTGTAGTATCGTCTTGAAAGTCTATCTGTTATAAGAGCGCCCTGCATATCGTTGGGTAGGGACTCCACAAGCGTTTTTATTCGCTTTTCCACGCTAAACCTCCCCGCATGATTTATACATACCAAACATTGCGGCGGCATCCTCGGCTTGAGTACCTGCCGACTCGCAAATTATCACAGGTGTCGCACCCCTCCCGACAATCTCCTCGGCCAATGGGGCAAAGTCGGGACCAAACAGTTCATCTTCAAATGTGAGATGCCGTTTTTCACCGCCCTTTTGGGTGTACTCTATCTTGGAAAAGTGGGCATGAAAATTCTTCATGCGCTCTGTGCCGAGTTTTTCGGTCATGCTGTCAAGAAGGGCGGCATAGTCGGCACGAGTTTTAAGTGTACCGCCTGTGCGGGCATTTTGATGGCCGAAATCTATGCAGGGTATTATTCTTTCATCCACCTCACACAAGGCCACCACCTCCTCGGGGGTGCCGAGTTGGTTTATCTTGCCCATGACCTCGGGGCAGATGTGTATATGTGACAGACCCTCGGCATCCAATCTCTCCACCGCTTTTTTCATGGTGTCAAGGGCAAGGGTCAACGCCTCCTCACGGCTTATTTTGCCGCAAGAACCCGAGTGCACCACGATACGGTCACCACCCATCCAGTCCACCGCTTTTGCCGACTGTAATATATAATTTATACTGTTGTCTCGCTTTTCGGGCTCGGTGGAGGACATAGAGATATAATAGGGTGCGTGCAGACTGACAGCGATGCCGTACTTGGTGGCCTCCTCACCGAGCGCACAGGCCTTGTCCTGCGATATATTAACCCCACGTCCACATTGATATTCAAAGGCATTTAGCCCCATGTCATGCAGATATTTTGGCACCTGCAGTGAGTGTTTATACCCCTGTGCGGCAAAGCTGTCACTGTTGCCTGCGGGGCCAAATCTTATTATATTATTCACTACTTTACCCCCATTTTCCTCAAAAATCTTGCCTCTATGCGTCTTTTAAGTCTCATAAATGCACTGCGCTCGGGCTCCAATGGCATCACAAGGGCACTGGAGCAACCAAACCGCCCCGCCGCCCATATATCGGTAAAAAGTTGATCCCCAACCAAAATAATATCACTCTTTTTTAGAGAAAATCGTTTGCAACAACGGCGCAGACCCCCTGTGAGGGGCTTTGCGGCGGCGGCGACAAACTCAATACCGAGGTTATCGGCGAAGGGTTTCACCCTCTTATATGAGTTGTTGGAGATTATAAACAGCAAAAATCCATGCTGTTTTAACTCCTCTAAAAATCGCTCTACCTGCTCGGGTACATCGTGACTGTTATGATGGGTCAAGGTATTATCAACATCCAGTGCAATGGCCTTTATGCCCATCTCAGCCAGTTGCTGGGGGCTTAAATCGTAGAGTTTATCACATATAATTGTAGGTTTTAACATGGGGCACCTCATGGTTTTGTATAAAACATAAAAGCGGGCAAAATGCCCGCTTTTAGTCAGCTGTACGCATAAATTATTTGAACTTGCGCTTACGAGCAGCCTCAGACTTCTTCTTGCGCTTTACCGAAGGCTTCTCGTAGTGCTCTCTCTTGCGAACCTCTGCCAAAACGCCGGAGCGGGCACACTGACGCTTAAAACGTCTGAGAGCACTATCTAAAGACTCATTATCTTTTACGCGAATTTCTGCCATTTACTGTTTCCCTCCTCACGCCTCGGGCAGGAGTTAGATACACAACTAAGTGGGTATCTTTCGGTATTATACTACAACATGGGCGGTTAAGTCAAGAGAAAAAATCCCATTTTACACAATATTTTCTCACTTGGCCACTATATTAAGCAGTTTTCCGGGTACATATATCTCTTTTACCACATTCTTGCCCTCTAAAGCCTGTGCCACAGCCGTCTCTTTCATGGCTTGTGCCATCACTTGCTCCTTGGTGGCGGTGGCGTCCACATCTATTCGTGCCTTGATTTTACCACTGATTTGTACCGCAATCTCAACCACTGCATCACGACACTTGCTCTCGTCATACTCAGGCCAACTCTCGTCGGTTATACCACTGCCAAATCCACACATCTCAAAAGCTTCCTCAGCCATATGTGGTGCAAATGGATTGAGCAGTATTAGCAGTGTACGGTACTCGCCCTTTGTAATCGCTCCCGCATCGCTGATGTCATTCAGGGCTGCCATCATGGCGGCTATAGCTGTGTTGAACTTGAGGTTCTCTATATCCTCGCCAACCTTCTTGATAAGCTTGTGCATAACACCCTCAAGCTTGCTGCTATAACCATCACCCTCGGTTAGTATGTCCTGTAGGGCATATACCCTATCCAAAAAGCGCTTGCATCCCTTTATCGAAGTTGAACTCCAGGGGGCACTCTTTTCAAAATCGCCTATGAACATCTCGTATAGGCGCAGAGTGTCGGCGCCGAATTCGCTCACAATGTCATCAGGGTTTACCACATTGCCTCGGGATTTGCTCATTTTTTCGCCGTTTTCGCCCAGTATCATGCCGTGGCTGGTGCGCTTGGCATAGGGCTCAGGGGTGGATACCACACCGATATCATACAAAAACTTGTGCCAAAAGCGAGAGTAGAGAAGATGCAAGGTAGTATGCTCCATACCGCCGTTGTACCAGTCCACCGGCATCCAATAATCAAGTGCTTCCTTGGCCGCCAATGCAGATACATTGTCAGGATCGCAGTAGCGCAGGAAGTACCAAGACGACCCCGCCCACTGTGGCATGGTGTCGGTCTCACGCTTGGCCTCACCGCCGCACTGCGGGCAGGTGGTGTTCACCCAGTCATCAAGCTTTGCAAGGGGGGATTGTCCGTCCTCTGTGGGCTCGTAGCTCTCAACCTCGGGCAGGCGCAGGGGCAGTTCACTCTCGGGTATGGCCACGTGTCCGCACTTATCACAGTTTACAAGGGGTATGGGCTCGCCCCAATAGCGTTGACGAGAAAATACCCAGTCACGCAGTTTATAGTTTACTTTGGCATGTCCCCTGCTCTTTTCGGTCAAGAACTCGGTTATCTTCTTTATAGCCTCCTCGACCGATAGGCCATCGAGTATACCCGAATTGACCATCTCGCCGGTTTCGCAGTCGGTAAAGGCCTCCTCGGCCACATTTCCACCCTTAACCACCTCGATTATAGGCAGGTCAAACTTCTTGGCAAATTCCCAGTCACGGGTGTCGTGCCCCGGCACAGCCATAATAGCGCCTGTACCGTAGCTCATGAG
>CAYJGR010000038.1:10843-22734 GCA_964370005.1 uncultured Oscillospiraceae bacterium | reverse complement strand
TTTCTATCCTCTAATAGGGCGGGCGGAGGATTTCACCTCGTAAGAGGTGCGCCACGCCCGTGAGGGCGGGGTGGGTGCCCGCCGAGTGTGCGAGGCGATAAGGCACCAAATCCGTAGCCTCGCCCACGTCGAAGATGTGCATATGGATGGGATGAGCGCATAAAAACTTTGCCCACCTGCGGTTTTTGCAGGTGGGCGTCGTAAGTTTTTGTTCAAACTTTTTACAAAAAGTTTGCAGGGGTTCGGGGACGGCGTCCCCGAGGTCTTGGGGTGGGTCTTAGTGTCACGCTTTGCGCCCTTTTATCAGGCCATACGCCCCCATGACAAGCTCCCCCATCTCCCTTGTGCGCAGGAGTATGAGTACTGCACCGTAAACGAGAGCGCCTGACAGGGCAGCGGCGACCATAGGTAGGAGATCGCTTGCATCGGCAGGCAGTGCATTGGCGGTAAGTCCAAAGGCCGCCCCCGCCACCATAATCATGAGTACCGTGGCAATAATCATCTTAATCCCACTCCCCAAAAGACTGCCAAAGCCCATGCGCCCTATTTGTTTGCGCAGACTAAACATCAAAAGTATGGTTGTGATGGCGTTTGAAAGACTTGTAGCCAGTGCCAAACCGCTGTGCTCCATCACTCTCACAAGTAGCAGGTTGAGTATCACGTTTAGTATGACGGTCACCACCGAATTTGCGGTGGGGATTTGTGATTTTTGCATCGAGTAGAACACATTTACGAGTACGTCCTTAAAGCTGTAGAATATAAGGCCTATAGAGTAAAATATCAGGCAGTCGGCCGTAAGCTGTACAGCGGTTTCGTCGAAAGCTCCTCGCTCAAAGAGTATGCGCACAATCGGCTCGGCAAACCAAATGAGCGCCGCCGATATAGGTAGCACTATAAGGGCAACCATGCCGAGTGCCGAACGGGTGGTGCGCTTTATGCTTGCGACATTTTTGTGGGCATTTTGGCGGGAGAGTTTTGGGAAAATCGCCATGACCAGCGATACTACAAACACCGATGTCACCACGCCGAATATTCTGTTTGCATAGTTAAGTGCCGACACACTGCCCTCGGGCAGGGTCGAGGCGATAGAGCGGTCTATAAGTGCATTTATCTGCATAATAGTCTTGCCTAAAAAGACAGGCAAGACAAGCACCATAAGGCGTTTTATCGAGGGGTCGGTCAATGAGAATACCGGACGATATGTGTATCCTCTTTTGACCGCCGGATAAATGAGCATTATTAGTGCGACCGCATAGCCAATGACCGCACCGAGCCCGAGGGTCATGGTTGTACCCTCATCTCCTGCCATGAGGATGGAGATTATAACAAATATATTCAGCGGCACACTCACAAGCCCTACAGCCAAAAACCCACCCTTTATCTGCAAATATCCCTGTACCATGTAGGATATCCCGATAAACAGCAGTGACACCATCATAATTCTGCTCAGCTCGACCGTAAAGGCCAGATGCCCCTGGGAAAAGCCTACAGCAAATATCTTTACAATGGGGGTGGCTAAAAGTTGAAACATGGTGGTCACGAGAAGTGACAGGGCCACCACCACAGTTGTTGTATTGTTGTGGAATCTCTCCAATTTTTGTGGCTCATTGACCTCAATTTGGCTATAGAGGGTGATATAACAGGTCATTATGGCGGTTCCCAGACCTGCAAAAATCACAGTGGGGATAGAAAATGCGATGACATAGGCATCACTCACGGCCCCTGCGCCGTAGCTATAGGCAAGGCTGAGTTCACGCACAAACCCCAAAAGCTTTGCAAGCAAGGTTGCCGACATCATTATTATGGTGTATTTTGCGGTTTTTTGCATTCTAAGCCCTCCGAGGTGCGATTGTCACTGCATAGTAGGTCAAAACGTAATGATTATAACATATTTACCGGCCATTCGTCCAATTTATATGCACAAAAATAAATCCACATACCCACGTCACCTATCAGTAGCGCAGTTTGGCCAAATTCGTATCCTCTACAAAGTTCATATAGTTGTACATAATGAGTACATCTTCAAATTCATTTTGTTCTAAAATGCTTGCGATTTCGAGCACATGGCGCAAATCCACCACCCACACCTCGTCATAGTTATAACAAAGATAGGGTGCAAAACTGTTGCCATATGAATCTTTTATCAGCAATATCTTACTGCCGTCACCCTCTGTTTGGTTTGTGGCACTTTTAATGACGGTCAGGCCATTGTTGCCGTATAAAAATGCGCCGTATTTATCACGGGTGTCAAATTTGTCCATGTCATACAGCTGTGCATCCTCGATACCGACAATCTCCACCGAGGTCGTGGGGATATCGTACCAAGTTATGGTGTCGGGCACTGCGTTATAAAGTTTAGCCTTGCTATAATAAGTTCCGTAAAAGTCCTGCTCCTCGGTCATGAGTGGAGTCAGCACCTCTTTATCGACCGCCGATTTACCCACCGCATCACAAAAAGCCGCATAGGTGTAATATGCCCCGTCGGTCGTCCAGTGGTGGTCGGTACGATAATATATATACTCCCCTGCATGTGGCACAAGTGTACTTAGTATATCTATGGTCTGTAAATTCTCGGCCTTCACCCCCGAGTAGATTTCGTCTATCAGTGGGGCTTGCGGCAGGTTGACAAAGGCGGTGGGGGTCTTTTCGGTCAGTACTTCATATGAATTGGGTATGATACCAAGTGTGACATTTAGCTCGGGGTGAAGCTCCAAAAACTCCCCTACATACCCTATATTCTTACTTAGCTGTTCACTGTCGAGATTTACATATTTCTCGAACATATATCCATCACTGCCGTAAGCGATGCCATTGTTCTCGATTTTTTGCAGCGCCGATTCAGCAATGGATTTTGTCGTAATCCAGCCATCCCGCCCCACAAACTGGTCGTTTACAAACTCCTCGTACTCTAAAGTGTATTCATTGGCCCATAGCTCCTCCAATGAGAAGTCAGGCCGCTGTTTTAGCGGGCGGTTTTCCATCTCAGATGAAGCTGTGGGCGGTGTTATCATGTCTGCAATAAACATTCCGGCCATAAACAGAAAAAATAAAAGAAGTAGCGGATATTTTATTATGTTTTTAATCATATGCTCTGCTTC
Source organism: uncultured Oscillospiraceae bacterium (assembly GCA_964370005.1). Classification (GTDB taxonomy): domain Bacteria; phylum Bacillota; class Clostridia; order Oscillospirales; family Ruminococcaceae; genus Heteroruminococcus. Next base: position 19,636 of record CAYJGR010000038.1, on the reverse strand, counting down.
TCCTTAAAATCTAAAGTATAAAAATGGGTTATAGGTGGCGTCCACAAGGTATGCAACCGATAAAAGCAGTACAGCTCCGAGCGTTATTATCTGTACCACGCTGTATTTAGCCCCCAATTTTTGCCTCAGTTTATCGGCGGTGTAAGGAACGATCGGCGCTGAGAATATGCATCCCAAGAGTAGTACAACCCAATAGTTTTGCAGGTAGTACATCCAATCTGTGCCGGCAAATCCCCCGAACATTCTCCCCCAAAATACCCCCAGCTGTGAAAGGTCGGTTATAGCGAACAGCGACCAACTTATCATGGCGATAAGCACAAGGTATATGTGGCTGAATATTCTGTGTTTTTTAAGAAAATCGCCCAGGAGAAATTTTTCGATGGTGAGCAGTACAAAGAAATACAGCCCCCACAACACAAAATTCCATGATGCCCCATGCCAAAACCCCGTCAATCCCCACACAACAAACAGGTTAAATATGAGCCTACCCTTGCCCACCCTGTTGCCACCAAGCGGGATGTAGACATACTCTCGAAACCACGAACCGAGTGTCATATGCCAGCGTCTCCAAAACTCGGTGACCGAGCGAGAGATGTAGGGGTAATCGAAGTTTTGCGGAAACTCAAAACCGAGCATCCGTCCAAGCCCTATGGCCATGAGGGAGTAGCCCGAGAAATCAAAATATATTTGCAGTGTAAAGGCCAATACCCCAAGCCACGCCAGCGGGGTTGATATCGTCGCAAAGCCGATGGTCTCAACCTCTGTCCAAAGTGCGCCACAGGCGTTGGCCAAAAGCACCTTGCGCCCAAGCCCTAAAATAAATGTGGCGATGCCGTTTTGTATTTGTGCGGGATTCATAGTTCGATGTTTTAGCTCACGATGCACATCGGTGTAGCGCACAATAGGTCCTGCGATGAGCTGTGGGAAGAGCACCACAAATGCGCCAAAGTCGATAATATTGCGCTCGGCCTCGACCTTACCTCTGTAGACATCTATGGTATAGGACATGGTTTGGAAGGTATAAAAGCTTATACCAAGTGGTAATGTCAGCCCCAAATAGGCAAAAGAGGTGTCAAAAATCGCATTTATATTTCCAAGGAAAAAGTCGGTGTACTTAAAGAACATCAGCATCCCGAGATTGAACACCACCGAAAGCATTAAAAACAGTTTGCGACGGGTGGGGTCACTCCCCCATCGCCGTATACAGTTTGAAGCGGTGTAGTCCACCACAATTGAGGCCACCATTATCGGGAAGTAACGCACCTCGCCCCAGCTGTAAAACACAAGGCTCAGTATCATGAGCACAAGGTTTTTAAACCGCCGTGGGGTGATGTAATAAATCGCAAATGCTATGGGCATAAAGCGAAATAAAAATAGAATGCTACTAAATACCATACTTTCCTCCAAATTTATAATGATGACTGTCCCGCCGTCGGATTTTTTGTTCAGGGGGTGTAGGGGGCAGGGCGGGCTTTTGCCCGAGGGAAATTAAGTGGGGATTTTATGTGGGTGGGGTGGAAGTCGGGCTTATGCCCGCACTGCCCCCTGCGCCGCATGGGCGGAAAATCCGACGGTGCAGTACCACCTACTGCACAAAATAACCCATCAATTTTTCCTGCACCGCATCCATATCCTCAATCTCAGTTTCCAATATAAGCAAAAACACATAGTCCCCCACGACAATCACACGTCCCTGCTCGGCGAGAGCAGCCCGCTCCTGCGAGAGATCCACAAATGTGTGATATACAAGCTCTTGACGCGCGGCAAGGCGATCGGCCACATTATCGGCCTTCCCATCCACAGCTTTTATGGCGATAATCTGGCAGGCGCTTGATTGTGAAAGCGAGATGCTACCTGAAAACTCCTCCACTTCCCCACCTTTAAGCTCCAATAGCTCGTCTGTCATCTCGGCGGTGAGGGGTGCGGCATCTTTTATTGGATATAGAGCAGATAGCTCCTGCACAATATCATCTATCGTAACATCGGCTCTGAGGGTAGCTATTTGCGAGGCGGGGCGATTATCGCCACAACCTGTGATTAGAAATACAATCACAAAAACTAAAACTATTTTTTTCATCGGATACCTCCATGTGGCCACTTGTACCACTGTGTAATATCCAATAGTTTTCACTGGGTTTTATTGCATTATTCTAAATTGAGCATTTAGATACTGCTTTTAAGATATGCATCCTATATTGTACCTTCAATTGGATTAAGTTGCAACAATATTTTACCTATTTTGCAATAAAAAAACAGAAGTGCCTGCTAACATCAACAAGTCACCTCTGCATTTTTATTTATACGGTGTAGCCTCTATCCCTCATAAGAGCGGTAAAACTGCGATCGTATTTCTTTTCACCCTCCTTTGAGAACATACAGGCAGGCGCCCCTGTGGCACGGTGATGGGCAATACATTCACAACATTTGCCGTGCCGTGGACATCCCGCATATGTACAAGCACAACTGCTCGTATCCTTACATGACATACGATCATCTCCTTTTTATAGATTGGATGCCGATTGTCAAGGGGTATACTCCCGCTGAAAATCAGCACCCTATCGGCCAAATTATGCAAACACACGGATACACTTAGTCGGGCAGGCATCTACACATTCACCACAGTTGGTGCAAAGCGAGGAGTCAACCACGGCCAAATTCTTATCAACCGCAATTGCGCCGAATTTACAAATTTTCTGACACTTCAAACACCCTATACATCCCCTTGAGCACATCTTACGGGTTTGAGCGCCCTTGTCGTGCGAGGCACAGGCCACACACACTTTGTTGGACTTGGGCACCATGTATATCAGATGATTTGGGCAGGCCTCTGCACACATACCACACCCGGTGCAGTTCTCAGGGTCGATATATGCCACACCATCCACCATATAAATGGCATCAAATTTACACTCTAACACACAGTCGGCAAAGCCCAAACAGCCATGGGAACAGCTACGACGCCCCTGATAAAACGCATTACAGGCCTTACAGCTTTTAGGGCCTTGGTAGTCCATTACATAGGTCTGGGTCTCGGTACGACCACCACAGCGCACCATGCCCCGCAGTTCACGTACTTCGCCGGCCTCCACACCCATAACAGCGGCAACATCGGTGGCTACCTGTTGACCACCCGGTGTACATAGAGTGGTTTTTGCCTCGCCAGTGGCCACCTTCTCGGCGTACTCATCGCACCCCGCATAGCCACATGCACCACAATTAGCCCCCGGCAAAACAGCTCTGACATTCGCCACGGTTTCGTCGGTTTCTACCGCCATGAAGTGGGAAGCCAAAGTCAAAACAATGCCTGCCAGTACACCCAGTACAGACACAACTAACACGGCACTGAGTATAGGATTTGCAAGTAAAAAATCCATTGGTATCGCTCCTTTTCTCGATTACTGAAACAGGCCTTCCACCACACCGGCAAAGCCCATAAAGGCCACCGACACAACAGATGCCGCAATGAGTGTTGCGGGTATGCCCTGAAAATATTTAGGTATATTCTTCTCGGCCGAGTCTATACGACTGCGTACGCCTGAAAACAGCACCATTGCCAGCAAAAATCCAAGCCCCGCACCCACAGCATTTACTATCGACTGAAAAAATGTGTACTCACTATCGATATTTAGAATTGTTACACCCAGTACGGCACAGTTTGTGGTAATAAGCGGAAGATATATACCAAGGGACTTATAAAGCGATGGCACATAGCGTTTAAGTGCTATCTCAACAAGCTGTACAAGGGCTGCTATTACCAAAATAAATACGATGGTTTGCAGATACCCCATGTCGTAGGTATCAAGGATGTAAATTTGTATAGGATGGGTCACAGCTGTGGCCAATACCATAACAAATATTACCGCAAAGCTCATGCCAACGGCCGAATCAAGCTTTTTGGACACACCAAGGAAAGGGCAAATTCCCAGGAACTTTGAGAGCACAAAGTTGTTCACTAAAATTGCACTGACAAGTATCACCATCATTTCTGTCATGCTTCACACTCCCCTTCCTTATTGGCATTACAAATGGCCGCCGAGGGACAAGCCATACAGGCATTCTTGCGTTTCTTTGCAATCTTACCCTTTGTCACGGCATTCATCAGTGCCACCATACAGCCGTAGACGAAAAACCCACCCGGTGCAAGTGTAAACAGCGACATGGGGTCAACGGCCGAATAAAGCTCTATACCAAGCCAACTGCCACTGCCGATTATCTCGCGTACACTGGCAATAAACACAAGTGCCACGGTAAATCCAAGCCCCATGCCGATACCATCGAGTGCCGAGTTAAGCACAGGGTTTTTGCTGGCAAACATCTCGGCACGCCCAAGTATAATGCAGTTAACCACAATCAGCGGTAGGAATATACCCAGCGCACTATAAAGAGGTGGATAAAAGGCCTCAAGGAGCATGGAGACAAGTGTAACAAATGTCGCTATTACCACGATAAAGCAGGGTATGCGCACTTTGTCGGGGATTATATTTTTTAGTATAGCTATTACGATATTGGAACCCAGTAGCACAAACGTCGCCGCAAAACCCATACCGATAGCGTTCTCTACCGAAGTCGAGGTGGCCAGCGCCGGACAGGTGCCAAGCATAAGCACCAACACCGGATTTTCTTTAATAATTCCGTTTAAGAGAATTTTAAGTTTATTCACCGCCGCCACCTCCACTTGATAGTTCTGCAAGCATGTCAGGTGTTATCAGTTCCAACGCTGTTTTCACGCCGTTCTTAAATCCTACCGATGAAACGGTGGCTCCGCTTATTATGTCTATTCCATCAATATCTGTGGAAGTTTTGCCCACGAACCGAGATGTGTAGTCGCTCTCGCCCACCTGTGTGCCAAGGCCATCGGTCTCGGAGTTGGAACCCAGTTCCACACCGATCACATTACCGTCAGCACCCACAGCCACTACAACCTGCATGGGACCTTTTTTGCTGTAGCCGTCGGTTTCCACCGTAACAAGATAGCCTGTACCCTCTGCACGGTAAGCCTCCACAGCGCCACCAAGCTCTATCAAGGTGAGCTCTGCACCGGGGAAGAAGGAGCTTGCGGGGGCAGTGCTGTCTGCACTACCCTGAAGTTCTCCCAACATATCATCGGTTATCAGCTCAAGCGCTGTTTTCACACCGTTCTTAAATCCTACCGATGAAACGGTAGCACCGCTTATCACTGCGATATCATCTACCTCTGTAGCGGTTTTGCCTAAAAACTGCGAGGTATAGTCGCTCTCGCCCACCTGCGTGCCAAGGCCGTCGGTCTCGGAGTTGGAACCCAGTTCCACACCAATCACATTACCGTCAGCACCCACAGCCACTACAACCTGCATTGGGCCATTTCTGCTGTAGCCGTCGGTTTCCACCGTCATAAGATAGCCTGTACCCTCTGCACGGTAAGCCTCAACAGCACCGTCAAGCTCTATCAAGGTGAGCTCTGCACCGGGGAAGAAGGAGCTTGCAGGTGTGGTGCTATCTGCACTGCCCTGAAGTTCGGCAAGCATGTCAGGTGTTATCAACTCAAGCGCTGTTTTCACGCCGGCCTTAAAGCCCTCGGCGGACACAGTTGCTCCGCTTATTATGTCTATTCCATCAATATCTGTGGAAGTCTTGCCCACAAATCGGGATGTGTAGTCGCTCTCACCCACCTGTGTGCCAAGACCATCGGTCTCGGAGTTTTCACCAAGTGCCACGCCTACGATGTTTCCATCCCCACCCACAGCCACTATAACCTGCATAGGTGTTTCACCGTATCCATCGGCCTGTACAGCGACAACATAACCCACACTGCCCGCACGGTAGGCCTCCACAGCACCGTCAAGCTCAATGGCGATTAGATCCGCATCGGGGAAAAATGCGGCCATGGGGTTGTCGGTACCCTCCCCGGGTGTCGCCGTACCGCTGAGCTCTGCAAACACTTCAAAGGCGGTATTTACACAGTTTTCAAAGGCGATGGAAGATATGGTAGCGCCCGCAATCACATCCACACCCTCTAAATCGGATTTACCGGGATATTGAGCGGTGTACTCCTCATCGGATACACGGGAGCCAAGACCCGGGGTTTCGTTATTGAGCATGACCTGCACACCGGCGATGGTTCCGTCGGCCTTTATGCCGGTCATGACATGCAGTTCACCGTTGTAACCCTTGGCCGTGGCAGTGACGGTATAACCGCTGTCGTTGTCGGCCTTATAGACCTCTATGACATTTTCGGTGGTATAATCGGTCACCTCGGTAAAGGAGTCGCCCTCGGGCAGTACCACACTTCGGGCTGCATTGGCTGCTTCTATAGCGGCCTGCTCTATTAGGGGTGCTGTTACAGTATTTGTCAGCGCCAGTGCGGCAGTGGCCACAAGGCATATAGCTACAAGTACAAGTGTCGGCAGAACGAGTGACTTAAATTTGCTCATTTAGCAATACCTCCAAACGGGGTAGTTCTTGTTAGTTTATCGATATGGGGAGTAACAATATTCATAAGAAGTATAGCAAACGATACCCCCTCGGGATAGGAACCGTACACACGGATAATCACGGTCAACAGTCCGCATCCGATACCGAATATCAGCTTACCGGTCTCGGTCACAGGTGAGGTCGAGTAATCGGTGGCCATGAATATTGCCCCCAAAAGTACACCACCTGTAAGCAGGTGCGCCCCGGGGTCTTGACCCAAAATCAGGGTAATCAGTGCCACAGTGCCCAAAAAGGCCACGGTGGTGGTGGGGGTTATCACCCGACGAGCGATGAGATAAACACCGCCCAAAATAAGCGCAAGCCCACTGACCTCACCGATACATCCCCCCTTGCCTATGCCTAAAAACAAATCTGCATAGGACATATCAAGGCTACCCATAGCATTAAGGGTGGCAAGTGGGGTCGCCCCCGACACAAGCTCAATCCTATCTGTACCCAGCGTGGGTATAAGCCAAGTGGTCATGGGTTGTGAGAATGAAACAAGCAGTGCCACACGGGCAAGTATTGCGGGGTTGGCAAAATTGCAACCGATACCACCAAAAAGCTGTTTTGCAATGACAATAGCCACAAAAGAACCTATCACTGCGATATAAATAGGTAACTCGGGTGGTAAATTGAAAGCCAAAAGCATACCTGTTACCACAGCACTCAAATCGCCTACGGTGGGTTTTTTCTTGGTGAGCAGGTTAAAACCCCACTCAAACAGCACACAGGAGGCGATACACACCGCAGTAAGTAGCAGTGCCCTCATGCCAAAAATCACGACGGCGGCTATCATAGCCGGCATCATAGCAATAATGACATCGAGCATAATTGAGGTTGTACTGGCCTTAGCCCTGAAGTGGGGCGAGGGTGAAACAACAAGCGGTTTTGCAAGATTCATTATTTTTTCACCCCTTTTTCTCTTACAAGTTTCTTGGCAAGCTTATTTGTTGTGACAAGCTCACGTTTTGCGGGACATACATAAGAACAACACCCGCACTCCATACATGTATTTATTTTAAGCTCCAGTAGTAAATCTACATTTTCGCTAAGATAAGCAAGCTCTAATCCCCTGGGCATAAGGTTAAAAGGACAGGCTCTCACACATCGCCCACAACGAATACAGGCGCTCTCCCGCTCATCCTCCACCTGTTTTGCATCAAAAGCGAGAAGTGCGTTGTTATTTTTAAGAAGCGGAGAGTTCAGATCATATATTGTTATGCCCATCATTGGGCCACCCATAATAACCTTGGCAGGCTCACTTTTAAAGCCATCGCAGAACTCGAAAATATCCTTAAAAGGGGTGCCAAGCGGTACCGTGACAAGTTTAGGCGTATTTATCGCACCGCCATCAACCGTGATTGTCCTGCTTACAAGTGGGATGCCCGTTTTGAGGTAGCTTGCGAGGAATACCACCGAGGTTATATTCATAACCACAACCCCAACCTCGGCCGGAAGCATCCCCTCTCGGATAATCCGACCTGTCGTCTCATAACATAACACCTTCTCTGCACCTTGTGGGTACTTTGAACGCAGTGTAACCACCTTGACATTGTGCATCTTGGCAAATGTACTTTCAAGGTGGGATATCATATCGGGCTTGTTGTCTTCAACTCCGATAATAACTCTCGATAGCTCCAAATACTTTATGATAACTTCAATGCCCTCACGTAGCAGTTCGCTCCCTGCAATACCCATGTGATGGTCGGTGGTGATGTAAGGTTCACACTCGGCGGCATTTATGATAAGGGTGTCAACCTCGTCAAGCTTTTGGGGTTTGAGTTTTACATGGGCAGGAAACCCTGCACCACCAAGTCCCACAAGGCCGCTGGCTCGTACTGCCGCTAAAAATTCCCCATATCCGTTAACTACCGGTGGGGTAAGCTCGTGGTGCATCTCCTGTGCACCATCCGACTGTATGACAACCGCCTTACTTATCATACCCATAGGACTGATATAATCCTCTATGCGCACAACTTTTCCCGAAACCGAGGCATGAATCGGTGCGCTTACAAACGAGGTAGTATCGCCCACTATTTGCCCAATCTTCACCTCATCACCCACTGCCACAGTCACATCACATGGTGCTCCCATATGTTGTTGCATGGGGATAGATACAAATTCGGGCACAGGCAGTACCTCGACAGGTCTACCTGCGGTGTTTTTATAATGTCCAACTTTAACACCGCGCAAAGCCTTTCTTATAGCCATTTATTACTCCTCCTATCCAGCATATCTGTTTAACACAAAATAACCAAGTCGTTTTAAATGGGGACGCAGTACCATGAGTAAAAATCCTGTCAGCAGTCCCATCCCCACACCCGACAAAATCATAACCGG
>CAYJGR010000038.1:0-10833 GCA_964370005.1 uncultured Oscillospiraceae bacterium | reverse complement strand
TATGAGTGCCGCCAAACACAGTTGCCCCACATTATGCATTACAGCTCCTACGGCACTGAGCACGGTAGGGTGTAGTGCGGGTACACATACCAAAATAAGTAGCATCACCCCGACAGATACTGTCCCACCCGCCAAACTGAGGACAGCGGCCACCCCACCACGGGTGAGTAACACAAACAAAGCTTTTAATAATGCAATAGTAAATGCACTCTTTCCCCCGAGCATGAGCAGAGTAAACATGGTCACTATATTTGACAGCCCAAGCTTTACACCTGGTGGTAGTGCGGGAAGTGCAGGGAGCATTCCCTCGACAAAGCTGAGTACCACCGCCAAACCAAATAACATACCCAGTAGTGATACTCTACGGGCTATATTGCCGACTTTCTGCCTCTCGCCCGACACATTTCCACCTCTTTTTCACCTGCAAACTGCCAATTCTTTTGGTATTATTTCCACATACCCACTAATCATATACTTTTTTTCGGTAAATTTCAAGGGCTATTGGGGCAATTGGCACAAGTTAAAAAAGTAACGATCAGAGAATAGAAAATAAGAAGACAGAGGATAGAAATGTGAGGGGCTTTTAAGGGCAACTAATGGTTCTTAGTTCTTAGCTGCCCTTTCCCTAATCTATCATCTGTCTTCTGTAATCTAAATCCTAACTCCGAGTATCCCTATATTTCTCTCGTAAAACTCCGAAAATGTGCCCATATCAAGCTCATGGCGTATTTTTTCCATGAGGGTATTATAAAACCATAAATTATGCATGACGGTCAGTCGTTGCCCGAGCATCTCTTTTGATTTGAGCAGATGGCGCAGATATGCACGGGAATAGTGTTGACACACGGGACAACCACAGCTCTCATCTGCCGGCAAAGCATCCCGCTCATACTTTTTGTTGTTGAGATTTATGATACCCTGCCATGTAAACAGATGGCCATGGCGGGCGTTGCGACTTGGCATTACACAGTCAAACATATCTATCCCTCGTGCCACTGCCTCAAGGATATTTACAGGTGTACCCACCCCCATAAGATAACGTGGTTTATTGGTGGGCATATGGGGAACTACCGTGTCGATGACATGATACATCTCGGCGGCACTCTCCCCCACCGCCAGCCCACCAATGGCGTAACCGTCAAGGTCAAGCTGTGCTATCTCTTTCATATGTTCCACCCTCAAATCGTCAAAAGTAGAACCCTGATTTATACCGAAAAGCATCTGTGAGGGGTTTATGGTATCGGGTAGGGTATTTAAACGCTCCATCTCCTCTTTACAGCGCACCAGCCAGCGGGTGGTACGGGCTATCGAGGCTGACACATAATCGTGGGTGGCGGGGTTTTCGACACACTCGTCAAAGGCCATTGCAATGGTCGAGCCGAGGTTTGACTGTATCCTCATGCTCTCCTCCGGCCCCATGAAAATACGTTTACCGTCCACATGTGACTGAAAATAGACCCCCTCCTCCTGTATCTTGCGCAAACTCGAAAGCGAAAACACCTGAAACCCCCCGCTATCGGTCAGTATCGGGGCTTTCCAGCCTGTAAAGCTGTGCAGTCCCCCCATATCACGCACCACGTCATCCCCAGGGCGCACATGTAGGTGATATGTGTTACACAGCATTATTTGACACCCTAAATCCACAAGGTCATGCGCCGATATCCCCCCTTTTATGGCCGCCGAGGTGGCAACATTCATAAAGACAGGGGTCTGTACAGTTCCGTGCACCGTATCAAGCCGGCCACGTCTTGCCTGTCCCACAGTTTTTTGTAATGTAAACACAGATTTCCTCCTATACAGTAGGGGTTTAAAATACAGGCTTCATCACTGCACCCTTGGCCGCACTGTCCACCAGGTGGGCATATCGGGCAAGCCAACCTGTCGTGATATTTGGTTTTGGGGCAGTGTAATTCTTACGGCGCTCGGTCAGCTCCTGCTCGGACAGCTTGACACCTATACGGTAACTGGGTATGTCTATTTCAATTATATCGCCGTCCTTTATAAGCCCAATCGTGCCACCTTGTGCCGCTTCGGGGCAAACGTGACCTATGGCCGCACCTCTACTCGCCCCGCTGAAACGTCCATCGGTTATCAGTGCCACCGATTTATCAAGCCCCATGCCGGCCAGTGCGCCTGTGGGGCCGAGCATCTCACGCATACCGGGGCTACCCTTGGGCCCCTCATAGCGTATCACTACTACGTCACCCGCTTTGATTTGCCCCTCGAATATGGCCGCTATGGCCAGCTCCTCCGAGTCAAACACCCGAGCAGGGCCACTGTGGGTGAGCATCTCCTCGGCCACGGCACTGCGCTTTACCACACAGCCGTCGGGGGCAAGGTTGCCGAACAGTATCGCCAGTCCACCTGTCTCACTGAAGGGATTGTCTATAGGACGTATGACCTCTTTGCCCTTTGCCTGTACCCCCGCAAGATTTTCCCCGAGGGTTTTGCCTGTGGCTGTCATGGCCGAGAGATCAAGCAGGTTTTTCTTTGCAAGCTCCGACTGAAGCCCACCTATCCCCCCTGCCTTGTGCAAATCCTGTATATGCCAAGGGCCTGCAGGAGCGATGTGACATAGATTGGGTGTGGTTTCACTCTTTTGATTAAAACTTTCAAGATTTATGGGCACACCCGCCTCATTTGCTATAGCCAGCAGGTGCAATACACTGTTTGTCGAGCACCCTATTGCCATATCACAGGTCAGAGCATTTAGCAGACTTTTTTCATTTATGATATCTCTGGCCTTTATATCACGGTTTATCAGCTCCATTATGGCGATACCTGCCGACTTTGCAAGCCGTATGCGCCCACTCTCCACTGCGGGGATAGTACCATTGCCCGGCAGTGCTATACCCAGCGCTTCACATAGACAGTTCATGCTGTTGGCCGTGTACATACCGGCGCAAGAACCACACCCCGGGCAACACCCCTGCTCGAGCTCCTCCAACTTTGCATCATCAATTATGCCCGCCTTGCGTGCACCCACGGGCTCATTCAGGTTGGAAAGGGTTATTTCTCTCTGCCGTACATCCCCCGCCATCATCGGTCCGCGCGAGCAAACCAGCGTGGGGAGGTTCATTCTCAGCGCACCCATTACCATACCGGGTACGATCTTATCGCAGTTGGGCACAAGCACAAGCCCATCCAAAGCATGTGCCATGGTCATGGTCTCAAGACTGTCGGCTATAAGCTCACGGCTTGCAAGGCTGTATTTCATACCGATATGCCCCATGGCGATGCCATCACAGACACCTATGGCCGGAAACTCTATAGGGGTTCCCCCTGCCATGCGCACACCGTCCTTGACGGCCTGTGCAATTTTATCAAGATGTATATGCCCCGGCACTATCTCGCTATGTGCCGACACCACCCCAATAAGCGGGCGGTTAAGCTCCTCTTTTGTGTAACCCATGGCATAAAACAAACTGCGCATGGGCGCACGTTCTACCCCCTGTGTAACACTGTCACTTCTTCTTTTCATCGAATTTATCCTCCTATGGCATATAATAATCTCTTAATCGGTCGGTGCATACTTCTCTATAACCGAAAGTGCCGAGCGCAGTCCATCGACAGCCGCACTCATGATGCCCCCGGCATAGCCCGCTCCCTCGCCTGCGGGGTAAAGTCCCTCTATCCCTACCGCCTGTCCACTGTGCTCTCTCACAATGCGTATAGGTGAGGATGTGCGACTTTCCACACCGGTAAACACCGCATGTGGTGCGGCAAACCCCGATAACTGTCGCTCGAATTTACGCAAACCGTCCCCAATCATACCACAAACATAATCGGGCAATATTCGGGAAAAATCACAGGCTGTCACCCCAAGGGGATAAGATGGTTCGACAACCCCGAGGTTCAGCCCCTCTTTGCCTTCAAGAAAACTGCCCACATCTTGGGCGGGGGCAGTATAACCACCGGAAACTGCGGCAGACTTTTCAAGCCTCTCCTGAAAATCCATGCCGTCAAACAGTCCGCTGCCAAAGTCGCTACTATCAACCGACACAACCACGGCCGAGTTTGCATTTTTTCCGTCCCTTGCAAAGTAGCTCATGCCATTTACCACTATCCCACCTTGTTGTGATGCCGCCGGCACCACCACCCCGCCCGGACACATACAAAATGTATAGACTGCCCGTCCGTTTTGGCGCAGTGAAAGTTGATATTCCCCCACAGGTAAATTGGGGTGACCTGCATACTGTCCATACAACCCCTTATCTATGTCACTTTGAAGGTGCTCAATGCGCAGACCCACCGAGAAAGGCTTGCTTTGCATTCCCACCCCTCTGTGGGCGAGGGATCTGAATGTATCACGTGCGCTGTGGCCAAGGGCTAAAATCATAACCTCGGCGGGGTGTTCCCCCCTGCTGTCGCTGTAACCGCACAGTTCGGTGTTATGTGTAGCTATGTCTGTGAGCTTGGTGTCAAAATGTATTTCCCCGCCTAGTGAAATGACTTTTTCCCGCAATGCGGTGACGACACAGCGCAATTTGTCTGTGCCGATGTGGGGCTTGGCCTTGGAGGCGATATCGGCGGGGGCACCCAATTCGATGAGCTCCCGCATTACATAACTGCAAAGCGGATCGCCTATGCGGGTGGTGAGCTTGCCATCCGAAAACGTGCCGGCACCCCCCTCACCAAACTGTACATTTGTATCGGGATCAAGTATGCCTGTGCGCCAAAAGCTCTCGACCTGTGTCGTACGGCGCTCCATAGCACTGCCACGTTCGAGCACTATAGGTCGATAGCCCTCCTTTGCCAGCATGAGGGCGGCAAACATACCGGCAGGGCCAAACCCCACCACTACAGGGCGGGTAGATAACTTCCTACTGCCTCTTTTTATGCTTATCGGTTCCTGCTCTGCAAAGCGGACATCCTCCCGCCCTATACGCTCTACCAAGGCCTTTTCAGCGTCATGGCTCTTAAGTCCCAGTTCAACCGAGCAGACAAAGCGAATGTTTTGCCTGCGGCGAGCATCGACCGACAGTTTGCGCAGGGTCATACTTTGTACCGCATCTTGTCCCAAGGAGAGACGCTGTAGCGCCATATCAAATGCAACTTCCTGAGGGTGTTCGAGGCCGAAACTTATATTATGAAGAAGTATGGGCATGGGAAGTTCTCCTTATCTCTGTGAAACCGTGATTATAACCGAGTAGTCCCCCACCGCCCATACAAGCCCTCGTGTGGGCACATATATATCAAGGGGTACACTGAATTGACCCTCGTCTATATTTTGATTGGAGAGGTCTATTTCGGCCACGATATCGCCACTTGTCAGGCGTTCAAGCAGAGTGTTATCCCCGATAAAACGCACATTTGGTATACGGGTGGTGGCGATGCTGACATCGTAATCGGTCGGTCGATTTTTTATAGTGAAGTCGCTGAGGGTAAAACTCATCTCACCCATATTCACCTCATCAAACTCAACCGCCACGGTCTCGATGTTGTCCACATTTGTAAAGCCACTCGGCAACTCCACCTGGAACACATAGTTCTCGGAAAAATCGAGCTGTTTTATATCGATATGCCCAAGACTTATCTCACTGTAGCGTGATACTGTATCGGGAATTATAGCCACCATCATGCTTTCGTTTGAGAGGGTGTAGGAAAGTTCCTCTATGGGGAATCCTGTGGGGATATTTATAAAATCGACTGTGAGGGGCAGTTCCACGAGTTGTTTTACCGGTATAACCACCTCGGCGGTCTGGGCATCGCTCTCTATAAACTCGGTATCGACTTCATTGCCTTCGCTGTCCAAAAATCGAATATCAGAGCGATACACAGCAGGGCTTTGCAGTTTTTCATTCACATCTACATCGACCACACATCTATCTATTTTGCTCACATCGATCTCGGGGCCTGAGATGGTGACACTATCGGGTGTGACGGTTTCGGGCTCAACAATAAAACCCTCCTCCACGCTCAGTCCGTTGAGGTTTACCTCGATAGGTTTTGTGACGGTGAGCAGGCGATCAAATTTGACGCTGACCACCGATGGAAATATCTCTATGATATCAAACTCTTCCCCGCTGGCATTGACCGCCGTGAGGGAAACCTGTACTGTACCCGGGCCTGTGACATTGCTTAAATCGGCTATGATATTTATATCCTCTTTATCAATACCACCCACCACAACACGATCACCTCGTACATTTACATCGACCATGAGGTTGTCGGAATCTATGGTATGCAGCCCCACATTACTCAGTGCCTCGACCTGCACATCCATATTGACCGGCACATCGCTCACTTCAAGCACAGTCTCGGTATCGACCGTCAGCGCCACCAAAAACCAACACACTATAGCCAAAATAAAGGATATGAGCATAACTGCACGGTTATTATTTAGAATTTTTTGTAAATCTAACTTCATTTTCTCCCCCTCCAAAGCCCTATTTTCTTTTCTGTATGCTCAGGTTTGCTCTCAAGTAGGTGGGAGCGAAGTAGCTCGTTGAGCTTTTCAAGGGTGTAATGGCTGACAAGACTTCCTTTGTAAGCCACCGAGATAACACCGGTTTCCTCAGACACGACGACGACAATCGCATCTGAATTTTCACTCATACCGATACCTGCACGGTGACGTGTGCCCAAAGCCCTATCCACATTTTCATTACTGGTCAGTGGCAAGAAGCATCCTGCGGCATAAAACCGCCCATTACGTACCACCATTGCGCCATCGTGTAGTGGGGAGTTCTTAAAAAATATATTGCCTATAAGCTCCATACTCGGATCGGAATCAAGCATGGTGCCGGTTTTGATTATTTCACCGAGCTTTGTCTCCTGCTCTATAACTATAATAGCACCCATTTTTTGTTTAGATAGGTAGGCACAGCCGTCGCATATGGCATCGACAAGGCGTATTAGGCGCAGTCTACCTACCGCACCATCTCCTACATTGCCCGAAAACATACCCAGCGTGGCGGGAAGACGTGTTCGTCCCACCTGCTCGAGTGCTCGCCTTGCCTCGGGTTGGAATACAATCAGCAGTGCCAGCACCGCATTTTCAAGCACTGTACGCATCAAAAATTCCAAGGTGCGAAATCCGAGCTGTGCCGCTATAAGATAAAAAATCAATACGGCCGCCAAGCCCTTGAAAAGCTGCTCTGCACGGGTTTCTCTGACAAGGCGAATTGTGCTGTAAATGACAAAAGCCACCAAAAGCACATCGACTATATCAGCAAGGGTAATCGTATTGATAAGATCAAGAAATTGTCGCCATATTACTGCCATCATGGGATAAACATCCTTTCGTCCGACCATAATGGGGACGGATTTTTTAACATCCTTTTACTTTCTCTTAATTGTAGCATAATAAAGCAGATAATCAAACAGAAATTTGAAATCTTTTTATTGCGCCCACAAGTGCTATCACTTGGGCGGGGTTGTTATTATAGCCTACCCCTATGCGTGCCGTGCCGATTTCAAGGGTGCCCAGTTTCTTATGAGCCAAACCCGAGCAGTGCAGTCCACCCCGCAGTGCAAATCCCCTATCCGACAAATAACTCGTGGTCTCCTCACCTGTTTTACCCCTCACGTTGAAGGATAACACCCCCGCCGTCCTATTATACTGCGGTCTTGGAGTGTATATCTCCACACCGGTACACCCTCTTAACAGGCGGTCGGCCATCTCTATGAGGGCCAGTTCGTGGGCATATATCCGCTTTGCCGTTTTTTGTAGCACAAAATCTATCCCCGCACCCAGCCCACATATCCCCACCACATTGAGTGTGCCACATTCAAGACGATCGGGATAAAAATCAGGCTGATACGGTGCGGCCGACAAACTCCCTGTGCCACCATACATAAAGGGTTTTAGCTGTTCCCCATCCCAGCGTATGAGTAGCATCCCCGTACCGGTAGGACCATATAGTCCTTTATGACCAGGTACGCACACAAAATCAAGCTCCATATTATCCATGTGAATATCAAGCACACCCGACGACTGTGCCGCATCAATACCTATGAGTGCCCCTCGGGAGTGTGCAAGCCCCGCAAGCTCCTCTATAGGTAACACGGTACCTGTCACATTGGATGCATGGGTGCATAAAATCAGACGTGTATTAGATTTCATGCATCGCTCAAATGCCCTCACCGTCTGTGCGGGGTCATGAAGAGAAGTTTCGGCTATGCTAAAAGTGATAATACCCCGCTCTTGCAGTTCGTGCAGTGGCCGCAGTACCGAGTTGTGCTCCAAATCGGAGGTGACCACATGATCCCCCGCGCGCAAAAGCCCAAATGTCAACAGATTGAGTGCGCCTGTACAGTTGGCGGTAAATATGACATTTTCGGGCTTTGATAGCCCAAATAACTTTGCCGCCTGTGCCCGCACACGGAAAATCTCACCCGCTGCGGCCGCTGCCATGGTGTGACCGCCCCGCCCCGGATTGCCCCCGAGCTTTGTAAGTGCTGTTTGCTGCGCCCGCACCACCTGCGGGGGTTTGGGGTAAGAGGTGGCCGCATTATCAAAATAAATCATTGCCCCACCTCGGTTCGCACTACCCGCAGTACCTCTACGCCACCTCTACTTAGTATACTCTGCGCCCTGTGTGGGTCGGCCATAGCGTATATACCGTACCCACAACCGCTGAGCGCTCTCAAATCGGCATTACGAATAATTTTAGATGAAATGCCGTGTTCTCGTAAAATGTTTTGACCTTTTATTGCAAATGTCACCGAACTAACGAGCAGTACCGGCCTTGACATGAATATCACCTCGTCTTTCACTTTAGGGAACCTCTAAATACTCTACGTGAGAAATTTGTAAGTAGTTTTCCACGCTTAGGGTTTTTAGAGGTGACCTTTATATAATATGCAAAAAAATGTAGGGGCGACCCTGTATGACCGCCCGACACCTTGGAATTTATCCTCGGTTTCGGGCTATCACATAGGATAGCCCCTACATATATTAGGTTCTAATTTTACTTCATCATCGAGGCTACTTCGTCGGCGAAGTTGTCCTCACGCTTTTCAAGGCCTTCGCCCTTCTCAAAGCGCACAAAAGATATGATGTCAATTTTGCCGCCACACTTCTTGGCTACATCCTCGGCATACTGGGCAACACTCATATTGCCATCCTTAACAAAGGCCTGCTCAAGTAGGCAGTTCTCTTTATAATACTTGCCGATTTTGCCCTCAACCATCTTCTCGATGATGTTCTGGGGCTTGCTCTTATTTTTCTCATCATTCTGGATTTGTACCATCATGATCTCTTTTTCTTTCTCAACGGTCTCTGCAGGAACCTGATCACGCTTTAGGTATGCGGGGTTGATAGCAGCAATTTGCATGGCTATATCCTTTGCACAGGCCACAAAATCCTCCTTGCCGGCAAGGTCGGTGTCAAATTTCACCATAACACCGATGCGACCGCCACCGTGTACATAGGATACAAGGTCGCCCTCATAACGCTCAAAACGACGGATTTTGATGTTCTCGCCAATGGTCAATACCTTCTCCTGAAGGGCGGCCGATACAAGCTCACCCGAGGGCAACTTGCAAGCGAGCAGTGCATCCACATCAGCGGGATTCTGGTCGATAACAGTCTGTGCACAGTCGTTAACAAAAGCCACAAAGTCGGCATTCTTGCCCACAAAGTCGGTCTCAGAGTTTACCTCAATAACAGCACCGATCTTCTTGCCTTCGTCTACAAGTGCCACAACTACGCCCTCGGCGGCGATGCGGCCTGCCTTCTTAGCAGAGGCGGCAAGTCCCTTTTCACGCAGAATTTCTGCGGCTTTCTCCATATCGCCACCGGCCTCGGTCAGCGCCTTTTTGCAGTCCATCATACCACAACCACTGCGCTCACGCAGTGCCTGTACATCCTTGGCAGTAAAAGCCATATCATTTTCCTCCTAAATTGTTATTATTTCACACAAAGGTGTCCGGCGTATATTCACCGGACACCCTCTTGATTCAAAATTACTCTCCGGCAGTTTCGGCGGCTTCGGCCTCGGCCTCGGCGGCGCCCATTTGACCCTGTCTGCCCTCAACGATGGCGTTTGCCATAGCCGATGCAATGAGCTTTACAGCACGGATAGCATCGTCGTTGCCGGGGATAACATAGTCAACTTCGTCGGGATCACAGTTTGTGTCAACAATAGCCACAACGGGGATGCCCAATTTGCGAGCCTCGGCCACAGCGATCTTCTCCTTGCGGGGGTCAACCACAAACAATGCACCGGGAAGACGCTCCATGCCCTCAATGCCACCCAAAAACTTCTCAAGCTTTTCGATTTCGAGGTTGAGCTTTACAACTTCCTTCTTAGGTAGACGCTCAAATGTGCCATCCTCGCTCATTGTACGAAGCTGCTGCAGACGTGACACACGGCGACGGATGGTCTTAAAGTTGGTCATCATGCCACCAAGCCAACGTGCATTTACAAAGTGTGCACCGGCACGCTCGGCCTCCTCCTTGATGGAGTCGCTGGCCTGCTTCTTTGTGCCGACAAACAGTACATTGCCCCCCTCGGTGGCAACATCACGCACAAACATGTAAGCCTCTTCCAGTTTCTTTACCGTCTTTTGAAGATCGATGATATAAATACCATTTCTCTCGGTAAAGATGTACTGATCCATTTTGGGGTTCCAGCGGCGAGTCTGATGTCCAAAGTGAACACCTGCTTCCAACAATTGTTTCATAGATACTACGCCCATTTACAAAATCCTCCTTTAGTTTTTTCCTCCGCCCCACGCATTTTGACCCTCACCAACCGCATTTTTTGCGGTCACCCGACAAGTGTCAATTGTAGGACGTGTGTTTTGCCGTGTTATTATAACACAACAGGATGAATATGGCAAGAAATTTTTTATGCGGGGTCGCACCGACCTTGCCCCCCTCCC
>CAYJGR010000037.1:0-23041 GCA_964370005.1 uncultured Oscillospiraceae bacterium | reverse complement strand
AAAAAGACAAATATGATATAGACCTACCACAATCAATAATAGACTCCTTCGCAAGTTTTTTAGTACCACAGTTAAGGGAGTATTATGAGAGTGAGGAGGGGCAAAAAGCTTTAACAGAGTACGAAGATAATAAATTTGTGTGAAACATTATGAAACATTTAAATTTGCATAAAAAAATAATGATAACCACCATAAATATTTATATTGAAATGGATTTTAGAGACATATTTTCACTCACGAATCAATGCCACAGAAAGATCATTCACATTGCTTCCCGTGGCACCTGTAACAATAAGCCCGCCACAGGCCTCCAGTGCATGATAGGAATCGTTTTCTTCTAAGACTTGAAAGACTGTAATTCCCTTATCCAATAAAATTTTGTTGCTTTGTCCATCCACATACCCTCCAGCGGCTGTGGTTGGGCCATCTGTACCATCGGAACCTATACTAAACACAGCAGCATTGAGTCCGTCTATCATCGGAGCAGCAGACAAGGCCAACTCTTGATTTCGTCCGCCTAAACCTCTTCCTGTAAGTTTTACAACCGTTTCTCCCCCCGCTATGAAAGCCAGTGGCTTTCCACCACCTGCGTGGGTCTGCACCACCGATGCAAGAAAAGAACCTGCTTCCTTAGCTTGGCAGCATAGTCTATTACTCAGCAGTATTGGTTGATATCCCAAGTTTTGGCACTCCTCTATGGCGGCATAACACAGTTGGCGTACACTTCCTGTGACATAAATCTCAATAGAATCTAATTTCTTGGGTGTCTCCATACTAAGACAATTTTGGGCGGTGGCGGAGAGCTGAAGGTTGTACTTGCTTGCGATTGTCAGAGCCTGTTGACAGGTTGAAGCATCAGGATAGGCCGGACCGCTGGCAATCATATCAAGAGGATCACCTATAATATCACTCAGTACAATACTGAGAACCTTGGCAGGTGCGCAGTGCATGGCAAACCTGCCGCCTTTCACTCCGGAAAACCGTTTGCGGATGGTATTAATCTCCACTATATCTGCTCCACAGGCCAGCAATCGGGTTGTAATTTCTTGTAGTTCTGTGGGATCAATTAAAGGTTGCTCAAAAAGCGCACTACCTCCTCCCGACAACAGGAAAAGAACCGTATCATGAGGTTGCAACCCCTTCACAGTATCCAAAGCCTGTTTCGTTGCCTCATATGAACGCTCATCTGGGATTGGATGTCCTGCCTCAAAGCAACGCAAATTGCCGATAGACCCCATAATATGACCGTATTTACTGATTACCACTCCGTCTGCAATCTGTGATCCCAACTCATCCCATGCGGCCAGTGCCATCTCCCACGAGGCCTTTCCTACAGCAATGAGAATAATTTTCCCGCTACCAAAGGGATAGTCCGCCACAATATCTTGCACAGCCTTGCGAGGTTGAACATAACGTATTGCGGCAGAAATAATTTGATTGGCATCTTCACGCAATGTTTGATTCAAGTAATTACACCCCCTTCTTCGCCACTTTTGAATATTATTTAAATCAAATTCATGTCTTTTAGAATGCTTTTTAATCGTTCTCTCTCATCCGGCCTTAGCGGTGCAATGGGTTCTAAACAGTGGCCAACAGGAATCCCCTGTAAAACCAACCCCTCCTTAATGACTGCCGGAAAGGTTCCCATGGAACAGGCAATTCGCAAAGGAGCCAATTTATATTGCGCCTTACGACTTTCCTCCAATTCCCCCTCTTGAAATTTATTATAAATTTCCACACACAGTTTGGGCGCCACATTGGCACAACTGGCAATGGCACCGCCGGCACCGTGGCAAAGAGCCGAAAAGATTAAGGTGTCTCGCCCTATTAGCACTGAAAAATCCTTATTATCCCGGGTCAAACGCAGGTATTCCTCAGTATTTGTGAAATCACCCGTTGAATCCTTTACTGCTACAATATTTGGAATTTGTGCCAATTTCGCAACAGTGGCCGGTGTAATCGTCACATTTGTTTTGGGCAAATTGTTGTACATTACAACAGGCAAGTCAGTAGCTGCTGCCACACTTGCAAAAAAACAATACACCTCATCTTGTGTTTGAGAAACAAACATAGGTGTTAATACAGAAATGGCATCTACACCCACCTCTTGTGCAATTTCAGCCAGCTTGATTGTACCACGGGTTGTAATATGATTACAACCGGCATAGATGGGAACACGTCCATTTGCCTGATCTTTAACCGTCTCCAATATCAAGCGGTAGTCATTTTCATCTACTCCGTAGAACTCACCGGTTGTTCCCATAGGGAACAGCCCATGTACTCCGTTGTTTATTAAGTGCTCTATCACCTGTCGTAGCACAGGTATATTCACCTTTCCCTCAGGAGTAAATGGAGTAATCGTTGGTGGGATAATCCCCTGCGGTTTAAAATTCATAGACATCTCCAATCATCTTGTCATATAGGCTATTATTGTTTATTTCAACGGACTAACGACCGAGCTTAATGTTTGTCAATTTTTCGTAGTATTTGGCAATAGCACTGTGATCATTTTGGCCACAGCCATAATTGTGCAAATACTGCATAACCTCTTGAACCTGTGCCGTCATAGGAAGATGTGCTCCTACAGCGTGTCCACAGTCCAATGCATTATTCAAATCTTTAATATGCAGATCAATTTTAAACCCCGGCTTATCATTGCCTTCAAGCATCATAGGACCCTTGCTGTTCATGACAGTGCTACCTGCCAGACCTCCTTGAATTGCCTGTAGCACCAAATGAGGGTCTACACCCGCCTTTTGTGCAAGGGTAAATGCCTCAGATAGGGCTTGAATATTACAGGCAACAATCACCTGATTGGCCAATTTCGTGGTGTTTCCGGCACCAACTTCTCCACACCGAATTACGGAACTGCCCATGGTCTCCAGTAGTTTCTTATATTTATCAAATACTTCTTGCTTGCCTCCGACCATAAACGACAGTGTTCCATCAATCGCCTTTGGTTCACCCCCTGAAACAGGAGCGTCCAGCATCTCTACACCATGCTTTTCCAGCTCGGTTGCAATTTCTTGGCTAACCATGGGAGTAATGGAGCTCATATCAATAAAGACAGATCCTGCCTTCATTTTATGACCAATCCCCGTCTCCCCTAATATGACTGATTTCACATGGGGACTATTAGGTAGCATGGTGAGCACCACATCGCATAGGGCTATTTCATCTACGCCGGCAGATACTCCACCAGCGGCCACAACCTCAGCCACCGCCACCTCATTTAAGTCGTTGACAAGCAGTTCATAGCCTGCTTTTAATATGTTCTTTGCCATGGGTTTTCCCATAATCCCAAGTCCGATTAATCCAATTTTCATTGTAATAACACTCCTGTCTGCTGCGACATATCAGCAATATTTTTATTTTTGTAGACCCCTATCACAGCTTACTTTTGGGTGATAGGAGATAATAGAAAACTGCCTCTGATAAAAATTTCACCTCAAGTAATTGGAGCAGGATTAAAAATGCAAAAATCGTTGTATAACTGCAACTGCTCTGCACAAGATTTCTTTTTCCCACTGGCTACCTGAATGATTTCATCAAATAATTGTTTACCTACATCCTGGATGGTGGTTTCTCCACTAATAATGGTTCCTGCATTTATGTCAATCAAATCAGGCCACTGATCATGTAGTTCTGTGCGTGTCCCCACTTTAATGACCGGCACTGTAGCCAATCCATAGGGTGTGCCTCGACCGGTCATAAATACCTGAAGACCAATCCCAGATGCCAACTGGCAGGGACCACATACAATATCACTGGCAGGAGTCGCCCCATAAATCAGCCCCTGTTTTGTGGGCATCTCTCCCGGGGACAACACCTCTACAATGGGCGATGTCCCTGACTTAGCAATTGAGCCCATTGCCTTTTCTACAATATTGGATAGACCGCCTTTTTTGTTGCCCGGTGTGGGATTTGCACTGCGATCAGCACCTCCGCGTGTCAAATAGTCATCGTACCACTGAATTTCGGATGCCAGTTTTTTACCAACTTCTTTGTCTACACATCGCTCTGCCAGTAAATGAACGCCATCACGCACCTCGGTTACTTCAGAGAAAATGACTGATGCTCCACCGGCAACCAGTAGATCAGCAGCATAACCCGCACCTGGGTTTGCTGTTATGCCGGAAAATGCGTCGCTTCCGCCACACTGCATCCCCACCAAAAGCGCAGACAATGGGAGCTTTTCTCTTTTTCGCTCACTCAGACGTGCCAGTTTTTTTTCTGCCATGCTCATCAGTGCGTCAATCATAGCTTCATATCCCTGTACTTCTTGTAAAATAATGACGTTTTCAGGGTTATTTTCCTCAGGAGAAAGTAGCATCTCTGGGGTCAATTTTTCACAACCCAACCCCACCAACATCAGCTCTCCCCCAAAGTTTGGATGCCTCATCAGGTTATTCAATGAACGAATTGGTATATGAGCATCTGTGACATTGATGGCCACACCACACCCATAAGCGTGATTGATGGCTACAATATCATCTACGTTGGAATAGCGTGGCAGTAGCTCCGTCTTCATTTTTTCAACAGCCTTATTTACCACACCTGTAACACACTGCACAGTTGTACTGATTGCCAATATATTGCGTGTACCCCCGTATGTACCATATGGATTGTGATATCCCTCCCAAAACACCGGGGCAGATGCCTCCAAAAGAGGCTGAAGGTTGGTGGCAAATTCCATAGTATCTAATGCCGGCGGTGCCGGAAGTTCTATACGATCCTCATGAATCCACTCTCCCTTGAAAATACGCTCGGTGGCATAGCCCAGCGTAACGCCATAACGGACAATTTTTGCCCCCATCTCAATGTCAGTCAATGCGACTTTATGCCCTTGAGGAACAGCCTCCTTCGTAATCAAATCAGGGAGAGCCTTAGTTCCTGTGGGAAGGTCGCAAGTAGCAATTGCCACATTGTCGTTTTCGCTAATTTTAATACATTGCATGGTATTCAAACCTTCCTTCTTTTGTAACTTATCTACAGCGCACCCTCATCAATTTAATCACATCCATAGACATATTCGCTATATGCCATCATGCAGGCCGCCGCACCATGCTGATTGTCAGGACGGATAGCTTCGCTAAAATAATATTCCGCCGATCCATCACGGTCCGTGCGATTGTCCGGGCCGGCACCCAGTCCGGCACTGCCACAGATGCCCTGCAAAGTATAATTCTCACCAATACGCTTTAAGTAAAGACTATCAATTCCCTCTATAATTTCTGCACCATCTAAGAAGGCGGATTTCTCCAACATTCCCAGACGACTCCCCTTCATAAGGCTATAGGCAATCATGGCACTGCCTGATGTCTCGGGGTAATTTCTGGGATCCTCCACTAAGTCAATTAGCTGATAAAATAGCTTTGACTTAGATTGATAGTGCATAAGGCCATCCATGGTCTCCTTTAACAATTCCTTCAAGTAATCCTTCTGGCTCTGCTGGGGCATCAAGTGGTAACAATCCACCAGTGCCATCGTCCACCAACCCACAGCACGACACCAAACATTTGGAGAGAGGCCGGTTTTTGGGTGCGCCCACTCTTGTTGGCACGCCTCGTCCCATGCGTGGACATACAAACCTGTTTTGATATTGTATATTTTCTCATGTACCACCTTGATTTGTGCAATGGCATCTTCAGCGTGCTCGGGGTTTTGCAAGTAGATGGGCATCCCCATATACAGACCGTCTAGCCATACCTGAGAAGGATATATATCCTTGTGAATAAAATTGCCCGATTGGGTGCGTGGATGCTTATCCATGGCTTTTAGTTTTCTGAGCATCCTCTGATGAAATCGTTCTTCTCCGGTAAGCTTTTCCATAATGAGATCTGTCTTGGCCGAGCTTACCTCGTCTAAGTTTTGACCACAGATTATCGTATCATCTAAGAGTTTATCTTTGACTATCTCCAAAATAGCATTGCGATAAAAAATATTCTTGGTAGCACAGAACAGGTCATATGTACCCAAGACAATAATGTCATCCTTGTAGTTCCAATGTTTCCATGGTGCACCACCAGTAATTCCTCTGGTTAAGTACTCCTTAAAATATGTTTCAAAATGTAAAAGTTTATTTTGCATTTCAACCTACTCCTTGTATTAACCGTTTGTCAGAGTTATTAAATGAAGTATCGCTGGATAAAAGCGATATCTGTTTTTGCACGAGCAGGCACCGCCTCTTCACGCAACACAAACAGCTTTTTTTCATTAAATAATGGTTTCATTTCTTTGAATGCAGCAGCATAATCTATGACCGAATCCTCCAATGGACATGGAATCTTGGTTCCCTTCTCATCATAGCAGACACCCTTAAAGTGAACCGCCATAATATGCTCTCCCCATTCCTGCATCGCCTGTGCAAAAAATCGTTCTTGGCTGAAAATGTGCTCTTTGGGTAGTAAGTTTGCCGGATCGTACAGCATTTTTAAATGGCGACTTCCCATGTCACTTAGAACAGACTTAATAGTCTGTGTATTGTCAAGCGCATGATGCCATACAGGCTCCAATGCTACAATCACATCTTCCCGCTCAGCTACAGGCAAGATTTGCTCTAACGCCTTGCGCAGTTGCCGTTGTGCCTCTTTTTTTGTGGCACCCACAGGTTGTTTGGTCATAGATGTGGTCTCACTTGCAATACAGCCAGCTCCTAATTCTTTGCAAACAGAAATTTGGCTGATGAAGTTTTCTACATGAGTGCCATGTCGAACTTCATCCAACAGCGCCAACTCCACATAGGTACCCAAAACAGGGATATGAATTCCGATATCTTCTGCCGTCACCTTTGTTTGGGCTACCAGCTCAGATGTTATATGGCTGTAACCCGTAACACCCTCAATTGCCTTTAAGAATGCAAGCTGGGTGGCGTGGTATCCATCTGCCTTGAGGTGCGCAAAGAGTTCTTTGGGCGTACCACGTGGATAATCATGACCCCGTGCCCCAATTACATATTGCTTCATATTATCTCTCCCGGTTCCCATGCGAATTAAGGCTGTGTTTTCTTGGCACGATAAGACTTTATAATTGGAACAATAATACTGCCCAACGCAATGCACAAAAACAGCAGGGATAAGGGGCGAGTAACAAATTCGGCATAGCTACCATGGGCATAACTTACACCCTTACGGAAGTAGCCCTCCAAATTTTTTGAAAGAATGAAGGAGAGTATCAGTGGGCTCAATGGAATGCCTGCAATATTCAGGAATATACTAAGTAAGCACAGCCCCAACATAACATAGATGTTAAACATGGTATTGGTCGTACCGTAGGCACCAATAAAGCAGATAACAAGGATAACGCTATATAAATAGTGATATGGAATTTTTAATATGTATGGAAACCATCGCTTAGTACCCGCCTGAATGACAAATGTGACAATGGCACTGAGTAGTACACATGCAAATACCAAGGAGGAAAATCCACTTTGCTGGCTCATAAGTAGTGGGCCTGCCTGCAAGCCATGAATGGTCAGACCACTCAAAAGCATAGCCGTAATACCATCTCCGGGAATACCAAGAGCCATCATAGGAATTAGCGCACCACCGATAGAAGCATTATTGGCTGTTTCAGAGGCCCAAACGCCACCGGGAGCGCCTTTTCCGTACTCATCAGAATTTTTGCTACTGGACTTTGCATGACCATAGGCAACCATATTAGAAATACCGGAACCCATACCCGGCAAAAATCCAATCCATAGCCCAATGAAAAAGGTACGAATGATAACACCAATATTTTGAACAATGTCCGCAATGCCAATGCCAAAGCCCTTCATATTGCATTTTTCCACTTCAGGCATCTTTGTTTGCCCCTTGGCATTGTCACGAATGATTTGGCATAGTGCAAACATACCTAACATCTGGCAGATTGTGTTAATACCTGAAAACAAGAATGGGTTTTCAAAGGTGTATCGCTGCATACCCGTGATGGGATCCAACCCAATGCATCCCATCAAAAGGCCAATACCCGCAGCCATAATTCCCTTGAACACACTTCCTTTTGAGAGGGTAGCTACCAGTGTAATAGCACAAAAACATAAGCTGAAATACTCCCATGGCCCCAACTGCAAAGCAAAGTTAGCAATGATGGGAGAGAGAAATGTTGCAATAAGTACAGAGAAAACCGTTCCAATAAAGGAGGCTGTCATGCCGATTGCCAGTGCCTTGGATGCCAATCCATTTTTGGTCATAGGGTAGGCGTCAAAACAGGTAGCAATTGCGGAACTCGACCCCGGAATTCCCACCAATGTTGCAGAGATAAACGTACCCGACACGCCTCCAATCCACATGCTAAGCAACATGATAAATGAGGTTTCTGCATTCAAACCAAATGTAATGGGCAAAAGTAGAGAAATTCCCAGTGTAGCTGAAAGTCCCGGAATTGCACCAAATACAATTCCTACACTTACAGTTAGAAATACAATCAACAAGTTTAACGGTTGCAAGCATATCGATAAAGCCGATAAATATTCACTCATAATACTACCCCCTAATAAAAGATTCCGCTTGGCAATTTAATACTAAATCCAACAACAAATAATATATACAGCATAACAGTAGTAAGTATAGAAACTATCACTGCAGAAATACGGTTTACCTTGGATTGTCCTTTGAGCAGATAAATAAATCCGGCAGTTGCAAAGGGTGTGGTTGGTATAAAACCTATAATTCCAAGCAGCACACCATAGAGCACCAGCCCTAAAAATCCAATTGTAATTTTCTTTATTCCACCCTTAGGGAAGTAGGGCTTGGATGGTTTTGCTTTTTTTCCGGAGTTAGTAATAATTAGTGCGATAGAGCATCCGGCTATCATGGTTATGGCTAAAATAGGCATCAGTTTAGGCCCTGGCTCTACTGCATTTAGAACCGGTTTAATTAGCATAGTCTGCCATGCAAATATTGCACTGAATACCAGGCCTACGATACCGGTAATGCGATCTCTGTTCATAGATTTCACCTCAATATGAAATATACCTTTGCGTGGGGAAATTGCCCCATATCTCTATTGTAAAAATTAGCCCTGTGGGAGATATCACCACCTCCCACAGGGCATTTATCTGACAGGTTATCTGTGCTGGGGATTACACTAATATAAATGCTTTCACTCAGAGAAATTAACCATTTACATGAATGCCAAGGGCCTTTGCAACTTCAACCAAGCGATTATACTCATTGTCACGTACAGTATAGGAGTCCTCAACGCTGTACCACTCAGGCAACTGTCCCAGAGAATTGATGCCCGAAGCTGTGGCCTCGTCTTCAATAATTGCCTTAAATGTCGCATTCATCGCCTCTACTTGATCTTTGTCCATACCCTTGGGAGCATAGATATAGTGATGTACGCTCCAGTAGCAATCCTCAAAGCCCTGCTCCTGCAGTGTCAAAAAGTTCTCAGGCAGTGTGGGATCAAGATCTGCAATCACACGTCCATCGCCTGCAAGTGTACCAATTACCTTCAACTTGCCTGCAGTTTGATACTCAAGAGCGTTTTTCACGCCAACAAAGCCCACATCAATAAAGCCACCTGCCAAGCTAGTCAAACGATCACTTTCAGAGGAAGCTTCTACAGCGTTCAGATCGATATCCAGAAGACTCTCCAGCATACCAAACTGGAACTGGTTATTACCGCTGTTGGGCTGACCGGCATTAATCATACCAGGGTTTGCTTTTGCATATTCGACAAACTCAGCAAAGTTGTTATAAGGAGCATCAACAGGAACAGCCAGTGTGGTAAATCCATTGTCCTGCAGGCAGGCAATCAACTCAAGGTCATTGATGGGATCTACTTCTGCCATACCGGTAATGTGCTGAATGTTAAGTGCAGCAGTAGCAAGCATAATATTTGTGCCATCATTTTTGGAAGTAGCTAATGTCTGATGGCCTACGGTATTGCTGGGATAGTTAGCAACTGCAACAGTAATATCATGATTCTTCTGCATGGCCTCTGCCATAAAACGAATGGCAAGATCCGAACCGCCACCTGATTTACCGGGCACCACAAAGTTTACAGTCTCGCCCTCAGGAAAGCCGGTGCCCCAGTCGATTGCCTCAGCCTCTTCAGACTGTGCAGGAGCTTCTGCTTCGGGAGAAGTAGACTCAGCGGTCTCGGGAGCGGTTTCGTTGCCACCACAAGCCGATAGGGCAGCAATCATAGATACGGTCATGAGAAGTGCAAGTAGCTTTTTCATATCGTTCTCTCCTTATGTTGTTTTTGATGGAACGTTATTTGCTATTGTTCCATCGTTTCTTTTTATTTATAAAAAAGGGGTTCCTTTTTTATAACTTGATTGGTATGTATTAGCATAACAATACTTTATAAAAAGTGAAGATTGCTATTTGTTAAAAAACAACACAATTTCCATATTTTTATGCTTTTTTTCACCAGTCTTGCTGTGTTGTTTATCATACACCATAACTTGCTTGCTTTACAATAGTCAATATTTTATACATTACATATCATAATGGTTATGTAAATCCGTTGACTATCCACCCACATTCATGATATAATTTCAAAAATATTTCTGGGGGAGAGGGACGAGACGGTGAATACACGACAATATTTATACATGATCACCATCGCAGAGTGTGGCTACCTTTCTGCCGCCGCAGAGCGTTTGGGGGTATCTCAGGCGGCACTTAGCAAATTCCTCGCCACACAAGAAGAATTTTTAGATGTGGAACTGTTTATGCGCTATAAAAAACGTCTGTATCCTACAGCAGCAGGGACCATTTACCTTGAGGCGGCCTACAAAATCCTCAATGCCAAAAATCGCACATTAAATGAAATGGGCAAGCTTTTAGACTCACCCTCCTCCACCATACGTGTCGCCTTTACCCCCTACCGAGGTAGCGCTCTTTTTGGACAAATATACAGTAAGTTTGAAGCGGTCTTTCCGGGAGTAGATTTGCAGTTGGAGGAGACTTTTTCAGCCCAGCAAGAGCTTAAAGTTCACCAACGCAATGTGGATTTTGCCATGGGGGTGAACTGCCACACTAATTTTAATGATGTCTATAACCTACCAATTAGTCGTGAGGAGCTGATCTTGGCGGTATCCATTTTTCATCCTCTGGCACAGTATGCCAGTAAGAACCATCAACAGTTGACAGCAATGCCTATTCGTATGTTTTGGGACACCCCCTTTTGTCTACCCAGCAGGCATCACAACATTCGTCGTGTCGCAGAAGATCTATTTGAGAAGTCGGGATTTAATCCCGTTATCGCCTTTGAGTCAGACAACGGCATTGCAGTAGAGTCCATGATTGAACAGGGAGTTGGTGCCGGGATTATACCACAGCGCTATGTCAAGCAAGGGGATAACTTGGTATATTTCCGTATCGATCCCTACTGCTATGAAATCACCTACATCCGTTATGCCATTGACCGAGAATTTTCACATACCGATCGTTATTTATGTAGCTTGATGATTCGAGAGCGACTAAGCAGCAAGTATCATAGCTTTATTTCCAGTACACAGGCTACCGCATTGTTAGAATATAGTCAGTTGAATAAATTTGTATAAAGCGAGGTGAGTAAGTTTGAAAATAAATTTCAAACTTACTTTATTTGAGAAGCCGTTTTTCTCGTCACTTCGTGACAACCGAAAAACATGGCATATTATGACCATTTTTTGTGGTTGTTTTGTGCTTTTTGCAGAGAGGAATGGTCATAATTATGGATCAAACACGTCTGGAGGATATTCACATTGACACAAAGGTTTTACGGTATATTATTGCTATCGTTGATGAAAGCAGTCTGACTCAGGCTGCAACCAAATTATATCTGTCCCAGCCCGCATTGTCCAGACACTTATCTAACGTAGAAAGCCTGTTAGGCAGCCCTATCTTTTATCGTAGCAACAACAAATTGCAACTCACTGACACAGGTAAGATTTTTATCAATGGCGCCCGCAGTATCCTGTACATCGAGGATCAAATGCTAAAAGACCTGCGCACCACCAAGCAAGACCGACAGTCCAGCATATACGTTGCGGCAGAGGGGTTTTTTTATGATTTTTTAAAAGCCAGGGTAGAGCCATTATTTTCTGAAACTTTTCCGAATATTACTCTCTTTCTCACCAAGGCAACTGGCAATGAGGTGCGTCGCCTAACAGGGGAAGGATTTTCAGATATAGGATTCTATTTTGGAACGGAATTTGACGAACCGCTGATTTCATGTGAGACACTATTTAAAAGCCAATTGATGTTTTGCATCCCCGAACGTTCAATACCAACAAAACACCACCCTTCCGAATTGGACCTATCTCTTTGGAACAATGAAGCCTTTATTTTGAGTAACGACCTCTTCTTACAGGAATTGCAACAGTCGGTACTAAAACATTATAACATCTTCCAACCCAAGATTTCATGCACTGCTGACTTAGGGATTATTTTGACACTATTAAATCAGGGATATGGCAACGTGCTACTGCCCCAAGAACTGATAACACATCTGCCACCTCACCGCAAGTTAAAATTAACAACCCCTGTAGAGCTAAACGGTATATTCGTATGTAATAAACGGTATATTCAATCAGAGCCCATTAATGTCTTTGTCTCTCTATCAAAATCTGTCTTGCAACAATTTTCGTTTCCTGTTCCTATCTAGGCGGTGTTAACACTAAGTTAAATATTGATATTTCGAGCAGATTTTTCGTCAGGCAAGTCAAATTTTCGAAGGAATAGTGTATCTATTTCGAGGAAATTTGGCGCAGCATGGCGGAAAATATGCCGAAATAACAATGTTAGGACTTTGTGTTAACACGCCCTAATTCAACATACAAGGAGTGTTATGCCATGTCCAGTCCTTCTCACCCAAACATAGAGAACATACTCAAACAACTACACAGCCCCAACTTTCCCGATTTTCAATGTAGTATCCTTGATTTTGGTGCCGTGTCCAATTCTCCCAAGCCGCAAACATCCTGCATTCAGCAGGCCATTGATTTTGCTCATCAGCAAGGTGGCGGAACAGTTTTAGTGCCCAGTGGCAGTTTTCTTACAGGTAGCATTGAGCTAAAAAGCAATGTTTGTCTTCACCTATCCTCCAAGGACTCTACCCTACTGTTTACCGCCGAAATGACCGAAGAACACTATCCTTTAGCGTTTTGTCACTGGGAAGCTTCCCCTTGCTATAACTACAGGGCACTTCTCTATGCTATTGATCAAGAAAATATCGGAATCAGTGGCTGTGGTACCTTAGATGGGCAGGCCGGATTGGATAATTGGTGGTCGTGGCATCATCAAGTGGAGGATGCATGGTCTGAGAATAAAAAAGACTTGCAGCTCCATGCCAGACAAGCCCTGCGAAAAATGAACGAAAACGGCATTCCTATTGAAGCACGTCGCTTTGGACACGGACATTTTTTGCGCCCTAACTTCATTCAATTCATTCGATGTAGTAGCATTCTTTTAGAGGGTTTCACATTAAAAAACTCTCCAATGTGGCAGGTAAATCCGGTGTTATGCCGAGATGTTATTATTCGTGGAACAACTCTTATCTCCTATGGCCCCAACAGCGATGGTTGTGACCCAGAAAGTTGTTCCAATGTTCTCATAGAAAACAACCGTTTTATCTGCGGAGACGATTGTATTAGCTTAAAATCGGGTCGGGATAGAGATGGAAGAGTGGCGCAAGCCCCCTGCCAAAATATTGTCATTCGCAATAATTTTTTTGCAGACGGCCATGGCGGTATTGCGTTGGGCAGTGAAATGAGCGGTGG
This sequence comes from uncultured Oscillospiraceae bacterium, assembly GCA_964370005.1. Classification (GTDB taxonomy): domain Bacteria; phylum Bacillota; class Clostridia; order Oscillospirales; family Ruminococcaceae; genus Heteroruminococcus. The sequence continues at coordinate 9,321 of CAYJGR010000037.1, read as the reverse complement.
AATTTATCAGGTATATGCTCAGAACAACCGTTTTGAAAGCCCCAATCTCACCTATGTGCTCCGCTTCAAAACAAACGCAAAGCGTGGAGGTGTGATAAAAGATATCGGGCTTTATGACACATTTGCCATAGGGGTCAATGGTGCATCAATCCATGCCACTATGCTCTACGAAGATGGGCCAATGGGAAATTTTTTGCCTGTATTTGAAAATATTTCTATTGAAAATTTAAAAGCATCAGGAGGGGAGTATGGTATATTTTTAGAAGCCTTCCCTCAAACGCCCATACGTGGCCTTGTCTTAAAAAATATTGAAATTGAGGGTGTGGATATAGCGTTTCGAGCCAGTCATCTACACGCTCCTCACATTGAAAATGTAAGAATAAATGAACTGTGTTACCCAAGACCCACCCATGTGCGTATTTTAGGCACTCCACTCCCCTGTCTTACAGTCCAGACCACCGCACAGCTATTAGGCCATACACAAGATGATCTAACCTACATATGGTTTTTGGATGGCCAATCGGTTGCGCAGGGGCGTTGCTTTGAGCTTCCACCTGACAGTGCAAAGAAAACTTTAACTGTAAAAGCTATGCTAAATACAGAACGTTACGGTGATAGTCGTCCCTATCTGGTGTTAGAGAAAGAGCCCATCTCTCAGTTGATTGGACGCCTACAAACACGGCAAATTCTACCATTAGACTACACATTTGATCCCCATGAGCCCATCACGAGAATTCAGTTGGCTAAACTACTATATGCCTATTGCAAACCTACCCAAGCATCTGTCAGTTTTTCTGACCTTCCCACAGATGACCCTATTCATTCAATAGCACAGGCGGTTGTTGGAAATAAGCTAATGACCTGCATTGATGGATGTTTTCTATCCAACCACCATATTACACGCCAAGAAATGGCTACAGTGGCTATGCAAAGTTGCGGTGTCTCTTACAAAAATGCATCCACTACAATGCCGGATTGCACAGATGCCTCACAGGTGAGCAACCACTTGGGTACAAACGTAGCACGAAGTCTGTACTGGGAGTTTATGTTTTGCGATGACCAAGGTGCCTTTCACCCAAACCGACCGGTCTCGCAACAAGAAGCACTTGAAATCCTAAATCGCACCGCTGACTTTGCCGCATATTGATACAGCGAGTAGCAACCCATCAACATAACAAATATCTCCTGACAAATCCGGAGGATGTTTATTGCTCCTTCTACATTTCCCCCAAAAACGCCTACAAGGCAAATTCCTTGTAGGCGTTTTATCGTTAAATCACAGGAACACCCTAACAGCAAAACCGCCACTGAAATAATAGGTGTTCGTGTAATGTTCGTTTGGTGGAGGCGGGGGGAATCGAACCCCCGTCCGAAAATCAATTCATACGGCTTTCTTCGAGTGTAGTCTGTCATTAACATTCCCTTACACCGCCGCCGGCAGACAGGCAGTGGTGCTTAGTATCCCCTAATTCATCAACGGCTCAGGGGAGTCGGCCGTTGACGTTCACCACTAATCGACGCTTCTATCCAAGCCGTGGTACTCTCGGTAGAAACGGCAGCCTATTTAGGCTGCGTACGCGTAATTTTCGTTAGCGTTTAATTTAATTTTTACCCGTTTTATAGAGGTCGAGCGCCTCTACTCGCTTACCGTACTTCAAAATCCCCGTCGAAACCTTTACGCCCCCATATATGTGCGTGGTCGCACTGACCTTGCCCCCCCTTCCGCACACATAGGGCGTGTGCTTCCTCCCCCAAGGGAGAGGCGACGTATGGAAAATGGGCATTGCCACAACGATTTACCACGCTCAAATCGCATGACTTATTTATAAAAAATGCATAGCATTATTTATCACTATCTGTTTCTCTCTTTGAGTGCTCGCTGTATCTCTCGGCCGGCATCCCGCTTGGCTATATCTTGCCGTTTATCGTGGATCTTCTTACCCCTGCATAATCCCACCTGTACCTTTACCCTCGAGTTCTTAAAATAAATCGATATGGGTATCAGCGTGTATCCCTGCTGTTTGAGTAGACCTATCAGGCGGCGGATTTCTGACTTGTGTAGTAGCAGTTTGCGGGCTCGCAGTGGGTCTTTGTTAAATATATTGCCCTGCTCGTATGGGCTTATGTGGAGCTGTTTTACATACACTTCCCCACTCTCGATATCGCACCAAGCCTCCTTGATGCTCACACCACCCTGTCGCAAACTCTTAACCTCTGTGCCAAAAAGCTCTATGCCGGCCTCAAAGGATTCCTCAACAAAATACTCGTGCCGTGCCTTTTTGTTCGTGGCGATATTCTTGATGTTTTTAGGCTCTGTTGTGGCCAAGTCTATCACCGTCCTTGCTACATAGGTCGCATATTGTAAAATGCTTGTGTTGTTTATTATATTGCCGAGTTTGTGCGTAAAAGGGCGAAATGCGGTCCTGCATGCCATGAGTCTACAACTTAACCGCTAATCGCTTAATCCCGCTCGGATTTTTTGGTTAGGTGGTGGAATGGGCGTGGGCGTACTGCTGCCCGTGGGCGCCGCTTTGTCCTCGGGCTGATGTACGTACGCGAACACTCCGCCGCATAAGCGGAAAAGCTGAGTGGGAGTAGCGCCCCGCGATACATGGTCTTGACCTTGAATACCAAATCATCGCCACGCGAGACAATAATTACTAATTCCTAACTACTCATTACGAATTAACCCCCACGCTCCGTCCTCTATTCTATCACAACGCAATATAATGTCAAGTCGTTAATCTCTGCCCATTTTGTGTAGTTGTTCACCGTCTATCAATTTTTTACAAAAACATATGGTATTTTATCGCAAAATGAGTTATACTGTAATGCGTGTGGCAATCAAGCCATTTTTTGCCGTTTGCCACTTAATTTTGTGACATACTGCAGCTATAAATCAAAGCTGCTGTGTACAGGAGGAATACTATGTTGACTGCAATTGTGGGAATAAACTGGGGTGATGAGGGCAAGGGTCGTATGGTCGATTTGCTCTCGGATCAATATGATGTGATTATCCGCTATCAAGGTGGCAACAATGCCGGCCATACCGTTATAAATGACCGTGGCAAGTTTATCCTCAACCTGCTACCCTCGGGCATTTTGCGCCCCACCACCGTGAATATCATGGGCGGTGGCATGGTTATCGACCTTCAGCATCTCATGGGCGAAATGACACGCCTACAAGAAAAAGGTATCGAAATTTCCCCCGCTAATCTCAAAATCAGTGACCGTGCCACAATATGTATGCCCTACCACAAACAGCTCGATATTTTGGAGGAAGATCGCCTGGGTGATGCCAAATTCGGCTCGACTCGCCGTGGTATCGGCCCCGTGTATGGCGATAAGTACATGAAAAAAGCCCTACGCATGAGCGATCTTTTGGATATGGACGGCATGCGTGGTAAGCTCGAACGCCTACTCGACTGGAAAAACCTCACCATTCGTGATGGATATAAGACCGATGCGGTCACCGTCTCGGATATGATGGACTGGGTCGAGAAATTTGGCCGTCCACTGCTCCCCTATATCTGCGATGTGTCCTCCTACCTTGATCAGGCTGTTGCAGACGGCAAACGCCTCATGTTTGAGGCACAGCTCGGCGCACTGCGGGATATAGACTTTGGTATCTATCCCTACACCTCCTCTTCCTCGACCATTGCCGCATATGCCCCCATCGGTTCAGGTGTGCCAGGGCATAAGCTCGACAGCGTCATTGGCATCATGAAGGCCTATTCCACCTGTGTGGGCGAAGGCCCCTTTACGGCCGAGATGTTCGGCGACGAGGCCGAGGAACTACGCGCCGCCGGTGGCGAGTACGGTGCCGCCACAGGTCGTCCCCGCCGTGTTGGTGGCTTTGACATCCCCGCCTCGGCCTACGGATGCCGTGTGCAGGGCGCTACCGAGCTCGCCATAACAAAACTCGATGTCATGTCCTACATGAAAACCATCCCCGTATGCGTGGCCTACGAAATTGACGGCGAGGTCACCACAGAATTTTGTACCGGTGATCGTCTAAATCGTGCCAAGCCGGTTTACGAGTATCTACCCGGGTTTGGGTGTGATGTGTCGGGTTGTCGCAAGTTTGAAGACCTTCCCACCGCCGCACAGGATTATATACGCTATCTCGAGAAGGCTGTAGGCGTACCGGTGAAGTATGTCTCGGTCGGTGCCGATAGAGATGCCTATATTGAATTGTAAACCTATAAATGTTGTGGTGTCACGGTGGTGTGACACCACATTTTTGTAGCATAACAATAGGCGTGTAGGGGCGGTGGCTCGCCCGCGCCGTAGATGTCGGTATGGATAGGAATGTAACATAAAAGATTGGCCCACCCGCGCATTTTGCGGGTGGGCTGTTTAAGTGTTTTACTCGATTTTTTCAAAAAATCGCAGGGGTTCGGGGACAGCGTCCCCGAGGTCTTGGGGGATTATTTCTTATAGCCGCATTTTGGGCAGGCCCCGCTCTTATCCAGCGCTATGCCGCACAGAGGACAGCGGTCTATAGCATTTTTGGTATTAAACTCGGCGCTGGCCGCATTCACACCGCTTGTAAAGGTCAGTTTTACAATATTGAGCTTATCCTTTAACAGGTCATATACAATCTTTATCATGCCCTCAACCGTCATGGTCTCCTTTGTGACCACCAAACGGCAATCGGGGTAGGCAGTGGCAAGCTCGGTCTTAAATGCTTCACCCTTCATCTGGTTTTGAGGGGTGCCATCTTTTATTCCTGTCTCCTCATACACTTTCAGTATTGCAGGTAGTAGGGGATCGTCCTCCCTAAGTATCAGTGCGTGATCAAAGTTCTTTAATAGCTCCCAAGCAGTTTTTTGAATTTCATTACATGGAAATACCATGTTTACACCCATGTTGACCGAATCTTCCACTTCAATGGTCAACACCCCTGTGTGGCCGTGTAGATACTGTGCCTCGCCCTTAAATCCGTAAAATCTATGTGCGTATTGCAAATCCAATGTGGTAATGCTTCTCATGATGCTCCTCCTTTTTCGTTTTGTATTTTGGTGTCTATTATACCAATTTTGTCTGCTATTGTGTTGCATCACTCCCCTTTTTTGGTGTCATCGCATGCTACACCATATCTTGACTAAAATTGTAAATTATATTTTTGTATTTGTCAATCTATTTTTCAATAAATTATATAAATATTTTAATTTATGTTAATAAAAAATTGTTTAAGAGCATAAATAGTGAGAATATCCTCTTTGGGACATTCTCACTACTTTTACATATCGAATTATATGAATATATCTCCATCCTCGGGTGGATCCTCAATAATAACTTTTACACAGTTCCACTCAGGGGTAGCCTGATATATTTTGCCGTCAAAATCGAGAATTGGATGCTCCAAATCATTGGGCATTATGTGTTTTACAATCGCTATTGTTCCATCGCTCATCAATACCGGTTTATCTAAAAACTGAGCAGGCATATGCTTTAAGAAAACACGCATAAAATGCTCATCCAGTCCACTAAACTCCTGCCCTGCAAATTGAGCTAAAATTGCAAATGGGCTTTGTTGCTGCTTATATACCCTTTGGGATACCATGGCGTCATACACATCTGATATCGCTGTGATGCGAGCAAATGTTGATATGCTTTCCCCTTTCAGCGCATCGGGATAACCGCTGCCGTCCATTCTTTCGTGATGCTGGCGTGCTCCGTTTCGTACACTCTTTTCAAATGCTCCTTCTCGACCCAAAAGTTCGTAGGAATGTTTGGGATGAGTTTTTATAACCTCGTATTCCTCGGGGGTGAGCTTTCGTGGGGCATCCAATATCTCGTACGGTATTTTTGTCTTGCCAATATCATGCACAAGCCCTGTCAACACAAGGGCCGCACTATCACTTTGGGTCATGCCTATCCACTTTGCCATAAGTCCGTTTATGATTGCCACATTCGTACTATGCCTTTGCAGATATTCATCGAGAGGACGCGGTGCATTTATACACTGAAACAAATCAACCGGATCTTGATTGTCAACCTGATTTGAAATAGCATGTTGTAGGTCATTGACAGGTTTGCTCTCTATTTGTTTTACATATTTTGTTTCAAATAAAAAAGTGTTTACCGTGTCTTTAATTTGACTATAGCCTACCTCGCTTTCAAGGTAGGCTTGATTAAAAATATTTTCTTCGTCGCGGTGACGGCGCAAGCTCTCGTGCATAAAGGGGCGTACATATATATTTCGCCTATCCGAGTTGAACTTTTTAAGACGTGCAAGCTTATTCGCATCAAGTATGGCACCTCTGGTGAGCAGTACAATTGTGCCATTATAATTATATATATCGTCCAAAACCTCCATACCCTCATAAAGGTAGTCATAGGCAATGGGCACTAACCTCTCCTTGCGCTGCATGTTTGCTCCCCTCCTCAAAACTTTCGAGGTTTCCGACATTTATCAGAGTATTTGTGGCTCATCCAACTCCTGTTCAGAGTCGAGTGGGTCATGTTGACCGGCTTCTTTTGAGCTCTCAGACTCTTGGAAGTTCACAAATTTACAGCCAAATTCGTCAAATCCTTCACCCAAACTACGCACACGCACCACTAAACCAAATAATACTGTTTTCATCTTTTCAGTATCTATGTTTATTCTAACGATATTATCACTGTAAAAACTCGAAGACGGTGCCACCAACATAACACCACTCGTGCTTATATTTCCCGCAATAACCTCCAGCGGTTTCTCAAGTTCCACCAGTTGATCGGAAAACACCATTCCATTCACAGTAGCCGGCAAATTGACAGTATACCTCTTAGCCTGTCTGTCCTCCTTAGTCTCACCCGCATAAAGTGCAATTTCCATCACACCCGCCATGCCGGTTCGGCGCATTGTGCCCATATATCGTACAACCTCTTGCTCGGTGAAAATTACCACCGATACCTTGTCACGTCCCTTGGTTCCTCGAGGTGCCGACACTCTTATATTATGATAATGCCTGTCATGTATGAGAACAGTGCTCTCAAAATAAACTTCATCCCTATCGCTTTCTTTGACTACAACACGGCAATCACTAAAATCGAAAAATCCTGTAAATTCCTGTTCCTGAAGATTGTTTACCATTTATGCACCTCACAGTTTCGTACGGGACACCAAACAAACGAATATCACATCTCCCTATAATTATAAATATTTTATGAATAATAATCAATAGGTAAAGTGATGAAAAAACGCCATTTTTCCCAATTTATGCCATTATTATGCCAAATAACCTATTTTATCTTCTGTTCTCCGGCAACCTATACTCTCATACGTAGGGTTTATCCTCGGTGGGGGTGGGTTTTATGGCTGTGTTATCCTCTCCCATCATCAGTGCCAATATGCTTTGATACATAAATGCGGGATCGTTGCGAAATCGCTTTTGTATCTCCTCGCAGTCCTCTTTGGTCGGCATGAACATCGACACCGATAACAAGTCGCTACCTATATCGGTCATGCGTATGGTCAGATTGTAACCATCCCCGGTCTTTATTATCTCAGTCACAATTTCTCGCTCCCTTCTTTGTCGCAGCAATGCCATTCGTGCCGCATGTGCTGCCCTGTCCCTCACCGCCGCCGGCAAAGTGTCGTATACAGTGCGGGCAATCTCGGCGCCCCGCTCGGTCAGCACATAAACCATGCTTTCTTCCTGTGTCTGCTTTAACACCTGTCCCGTATCGGTAAGCTTGTCCAACGCCTGTGTCAGTGCAAAATAATTGACAAGCTCATCTCTGCCCACCGCTTCATGTAACTGATCAAAGCGCATAGGCTGTTGCGATTTGTCCATGATATAGCATATGAGTACTGCTATTTCATACCCAAGGCTAAGCCCTCCGGGGCGCACGCCTTGACTAAAACTTTTCTCTTCCAACTGCGTTCCTCCCAAAAATCACTGCAAACTTTGCTGCGTTTTGTGTTATAATCAGTGTAGCAATACCTCGTGTGTATTTCAATATAACAAGGATGTATTCTAATGAAAAATAATATAGGTAAAGGTGATATAAAAAAACCTTTTCCCACCTGGGTAAAGTGGGCGGTTTTAGGGTTTGTGGCCGTGGGACTCCTCATAGCCGGCCTTGTCATAACCCCCTATGTTTTGCGCCTCGAAGACCCCACAATCCGAGCCGAGTTTAGACAGTTTGTGGACAATTTGGGGTGGTGGGGCGTGCTTCTCATGCTTGCAATCCAGTTTTTACAGATTATTTTGGCCATCATACCGGGCGAGCCGATAGAGATATTGGCCGGCCTGCTCTACGGCACATGGGGGGGACTTGCAGTCTGTCAAATAGGGATTGTCCTGGGTCAAACAGCGGTATTTATGCTCGTAAGACGATTTGGTGTTGGATTTGTCAGACGTTTTTTCGGAGCTAAAGGTGACAAAGAATTAAAACTGCTTAAAAACCCCAACACCCTCGACCTCACCCTGTTCACCCTGTTTTTTATCCCCGGCACACCCAAGGATGTGCTGTGCTACGTCGCACCCCTCACAAATGTAAGCCTTGCAAGGTTTCTGCTAATCACCGGCATCGCCCGTGTGCCCTCGGTGCTCAGCTCGACATTTGCCGGCGCAACACTGGGGCAGGGGGATATCTTTGGGAGCATCGCACTGTTTGGCGTGGTGGCCGTGCTTGGTATTGGCGGGATACTACTTAGGCAGCCGGTTATTAGGATGCTACAGAGAGGGAGGAGTAAATAATCTGATTTTTTAGGGACCATCGGCATTGAGATCAACATTCACACCTATCTCGTCCACCCACGGCCCGCTGAAATGTTCATTGACTGTAATTTCGCCTGTGGTGGTATCGATTGTAAATGTAAATCTATATGTTTGTGCTATGGAGGATTGCCCATTATCTACAAGGTCATCGGCATCGTTATAAACGCCGGTTTCATCCGCCCAGCCCATTATCTGTGCAATATCATTTCTTAAATTGACATCTTGTGACCCGGTGGCAACCCCTGTGGCAGGGTTATATATGAGCACTGCAAATGTGGCGTTATTAAAATTGGCATCGCCGGCTCTGTCTGTGCGCCAGTGAATTTCATAACCTGCGTCGACATCATCTCGAACAGATTGATCAACCACAGCCGCCGTGGTCGCCCTCATCAAATTTGTGGCAACCTGCAGGTCATTGGACTGTCTGGAACGCTCAACATATTGCAGATATCTCGGGGCAAGCACAGCTGCCAACACTGCAATAATTGCAATTACAATTATTAACTCCACAAGTGTAAAACCTTTGTTATTTATCCTCTTTTTTAATTTCATATTCATCACCGTTTCCTTTTTAATACTTTTACATTCTTAATTTGCACAAAAA
>CAYJGR010000036.1:0-23277 GCA_964370005.1 uncultured Oscillospiraceae bacterium | reverse complement strand
TGTGATACAATTCGTGCATCTGCGATAGCAGGCACATCTAAATAATTATAATGACCGTCCTGTGGTCATTATATCACTTTTTGTTGTGCAAATCTTGTTTTTCTGTTAAAATGTTTTGCGGATAAAAAAACTTCGCGTCAAACATATTCGGCGCAGATATTGATATCACTACCTCGGAGGAACACACCCATGAAACTCGGTACTATCACGCTACCTAAAACCGCCGCCCTTGCCCCCATGGCAGGGGTAGCTGACCGTGCCTTTCGGGAGCTTTGCATTGAATTTGGTGCTTGTTATGTGGTGGGGGAAATGGCCAGTGCCAAGGGGCTTGTGCTGTCGGGTCGCAAAACAGAACAGCTGCTGCAAATGAGCGCCGGCGAGCGACCCGCCGCTGTGCAACTTTTTGGCGATGACCCCGATATCATGGCGCAGGCCGCCCGCCGTGCCATGGCGTTTTCTCCTGACGTCATAGATATAAACATGGGGTGTCCTGCCCCCAAGGTGGCCTCGAGTGGTGGTGGCAGTGGGCTTATGAAAAACCCAAAACTTGCAGGAGAAATAGCCGCCGCCGTGGTAAAGGCGGTCGATATCCCCGTTACGGTCAAAATCCGCAAGGGTTGGGATAACACCATTATAACCGCCCTCGATGTGGCAAAGTACGCCGAGGAGGCGGGGGTTTGTGCCATTGCTGTACACGGTCGCACCCGTGAGCAGATGTACGCCCCACCTGTCGACCTCGATATAATCGCCGAGGTCAAACGCAGTGTAAATATCCCTGTCATTGGCAATGGGGATGTGGTGAGCCCTCAAACCGCCAAAGCGTTATATGAGCACACAGGCTGTGATCTTGTGATGGTGGGCAGGGGTGCCACGGGCAGACCGTGGCTTTTTGGGCAGATAAAAACCTTTCTTGAGACAGGGGAGCTATTGCCTGACCCACCTCTCTCACAGCGCATGGAGATAATGCTGCGCCATATGGAGGCGATTTGTCGTTATAAGGGGGAGCATATCGGCATGAGAGAGGCCCGCAAACATGCCGCTTGGTATTTTGTAGGGCTACACGGTGCGGCTTCATTTCGTCGCGAGGCCTTTACACTTACAAACCTCGAGCAAGCAAGGCAGTTGGCAGAAAAGGTAGCATTCACAGCTTCACAGGAAAACCCACTTTAAGCAAAATTCTTCACGCTAAATAATCACTTTTCATAAAAACCTTTGCAATTTTATCCATTTAGTGATACGATTAGGCAAACGAGTCTTATTTTGTCGTTTATGTATATAAGTTGAGGTGGGCTATGAAAAGTATACGTTGGAAACTTATTGTAATATTCGGTACGCTTATTTTTATTGTGGCGGTGAGCGTCGGTGCAATCGGTGTATTCCAAGCAAACTCCACGGTCGAAAGTGTGGTAAATGCAAAATTTTCTTCTACCTTAAAGAGTTCCACCAATATGTTGGAGCTTTATCTTTCCGAGCAATTCGGTACCCTCAGTCTCGATGGAGATACCCTTGTGGATAGCGATGGGCAGACCATCGAGGGGCGCCCCGAATATCTCAGCAGTTTTTCTAATGATATGAATATGTTAGCCACGGTATTTGTAAGACGTGGGGATGATTACATACGTATTCTCACCACTGTTACAGATAACCATGGTAATTTAGCGCTTGAAACCGAACTCGATTCCGAGGGTATCGCCTATGAACATATATCACAGGGACAAAGCTATTACGGACCTGCCCAAATTTTAGGCCTATCATATTTCACCGCATATCAACCACTGTACGATCAAGGCGGCGAAATAATCGGCATATATTTTGTGGGCATCCCCCTCGATGAAGTCGAGAGCATAATCGCACAGGGCAACAGCGAAACCATATTTTTTATGGCGGTGGCTGTTATTGTCTTATTGGTTGTGGCGCTACTGAGCATTTTCTTCATCTCGGGTTCAATTGTAAAGCCTATAAAGCATATCACATGGGTGGCTAAGGACATTTCAAACGGCATATTTCATACCATCACCGATGTGGGCACCGAGGATGAAGTGGGGCAGTTATCCGATGCTTTTGGCATAACGGTAAACAATCTACAGCAGTACATAGATGAGATAGGTCGCAGTCTTAAATCCATTTCGAGTGGTGATTTGCGTGTAGATTTACAATGCAACTATGTTGGGGATTTTGAAAAGCTTGAGTCCAGTATAAATGATCTCACCGAAAATTTACAAAAAACTTTATCGAACATAGAGCTTTCCTCGGGCAGACTGCGTGAGAGCTCGGTGCAAATTTCGCAAAGCGCCCAGACCTTGGCCGGCGGTTCTATTGAGCAGGCCTCCTCCATCCAGGAGCTATCCGCCACCATGGATGACATATCAAAACAACTTGCTGTAACCGCTAAGCACTTTGAAACTGTCAAAGAACATAGTCAGCTTGCCCGAAAAAATGCCGACGACAGCAATCATCGCATGCAAGATATGACGACGGCTATGCATCATATCAACAAAAAATCGGGCGAGATACAAAACATAGTGCGAACGATAGACGATATCGCATTCCAAACAAATATATTGGCACTCAACGCCGCCGTGGAGGCTGCACGGGCAGGACAGGCCGGCAAGGGCTTTGCCGTTGTGGCCGACGAGGTGCGCACATTTGCGGCACGCTCGGCCGAGGCCGCCCAGATGACCGCCACCCTCATCGAGGAGACCGGCAAAGCCGTGTCGGACGGTACCGCCATTTTAAGCAGTACTGCCGACTCGCTCTCGGCCGTCGTGGACAGCATAAACAACATCGGGGAGCTTGTGGACGAGATAGGCACCTCGGCAAGTTTGCAGGTGCAAGCGGTTGATCAGGTAAATGTAGGTATCTCACAAATATCCGAGGTGGTTAACTCCAACTCGGCCACAGCACAACACAGCGCAGCGGCAAGTGAGGAGTTGTCCTCCCTATCGGATGAACTCCACTCACAGATATCCGAGTTTAAGTTTAAGGATAAGGCTTAAACTCAGAGAGTATAACTATAAAAAACCCTGCACCATCTCTTTGAGGTGGTACAGGATTTTTTGTTTATCCGCTTATATTTATCCCTCTCGGATCGTTCTGGTGATATAACTGCTCGCTATTTCATCTGCGAACACTATAACCTCGGTGGGGGGAATGATGAGTATTACCTCAAGGGTTCCGCTCTCCTGCTCGGGCACAAAGCTATTGGCCGTCATAAAGAAGGTTTCGCCAAATGTCAGCACCTGTCCACTTGCATCTGTAAGGCTGGCCTCAATCGTGTAGGTTTTGCCGGGGGTCAACCCCTCATACTCAAGCTCGCTCAAAAATTCCACTATGCCTGTTTCTTCATGTTGGCGCATGGCGGCGTTCTCGGTTGGTATCATATTTTGGGTTATGGGGCGGGGCTGTAGCAACACGATAGCAATAACCACCACGGCAATGCCTAAAACAATCGCACCAACCTGCAATGCCAACTTTTTATTGCGATCACGCTTTTTTTGTTCGGGGGTTCTGCGGGGGGGATTTTTCTGCTTTTTCTTCATTTGTTTTCTCCTAACACTTATTTTATCACGTCATTATAACAAATTTCCCCCTCAAAGTCGAGTAGGAATATCACTATCTGCAAGATGTTTTTTAAGCACGCTGATATCAAGTTGGCGGTTATGAAATATACCTGCGGCAAGTCCCGCATCCACCTTTGGATTGTGCTTAAACAATGTCACAAAATCCTCGGCTTTGCCCGCCCCGCCCGAGGCGATTATAGGCACATCGGCCACTGCCGCAACAGCGTCAAGCATCTCCAAATCAAACCCTTTTTTCACCCCATCGGTGTCAATACTGTTTACCACAAGTTCCCCGGCGCCATTTTTCACGCCGTCGGCCGCCCACTTCAGTGCATCTATGCCGGTATCGACCCGCCCACCTTTAGCAAACAGGCGGAACTGCCCATCAACACGCTTTATATCCATACTCAGTACCACACACTGGTTGCCGTACTTTCGGGCGGCCTGTGATATCAGCTCGGGGTTCTTTATAGCGCCGCTGTTGACGCTCACCTTATCGGCACCGCACTTGAGCACACGATCGAAGTCGTCGGTCGTCTCGATGCCGCCACCCACTGTCAGCGGTATAAACACCTCACTGGCCACTCGGGTGAGGATATCGGTAAAAATCCCACGCCCCTCGGCGCTTGCGGTTATGTCATAAAACACAAGCTCATCGGCACCACTCTCGTTATAAAACTTGGCCATATCCACAGGGTCGGCTATATCACGAAGTCCCTCAAAGTTTGTCCCTTTTACAACCCTGCCATCCCGCACATCAAGACAGGGTATTATGCGCTTTGTAATCATACGCGCTCCCCCTGTCCACCGGCAAGCTCTACAAGGCGGGGTAGCTCAAGCGCTCCTGTGTAAAGCGCCTTGCCCACAATCGCCCCATACAGCCCCATGTCACGCAGTGCGGGAATCTCCTCATAAAAGCTGACCCCACCGCTTGCGATGATATTCAGCCCATCTATCTTACAAAGTTCCCGATAGACTTCAAGGTTTGTGCCCTGCATTCCGCCGTCTCGGGATATATCGGTGTATATCACGGTGGCCACACCCGCATCCCGTAGGCGCTCACAAAACTCAAAGGCCGACACATCACTTGTCTTTAGCCAACCATGAGTGGCCACCATGCCGTCACGGGCATCTACCCCCACGGCAATTTTCTCGCTGTATTTGCCCACCATATCCTTTACAAACTCGAAGTTTTGCAGAGCGGCCGTGCCGAGTATAACCCTTGCCACCCCCGACTGTAGATAATGCGCCACCCTTTTTTCATCACGAATACCGCCCCCCACTTGGGTGGAGAGTCCCACCTCGGTGAGTGCTCGTATCACATCGGTGTTGGCCGGCTCGCCCAGTTTTGCGCCGTCGAGGTCAACGACATGGAGATGCTCGGCACCATCGGCCAAAAAGCCCTCGGCCACCTGTCTTGGGCTGTCGCTGTACACCGTCATCTTATCATAATCCCCCTGCACAAGGCGCACCGCCTTGCCATCACGCAGGTCAATAGCCGGAAAAATTTTCATACGTCTTCCCCCTTAAATCATAGCTTGGCAAAGGCTTTTAGCAGTGATAGCCCCGCCTGTCCGCTTTTTTCGGGGTGAAACTGCACCCCTCGTACATTCTCGCACCCCACCACGCCGGTTATATCTATGCCGTACTCACTGGTGGCAAGTATACTCTGTGCGCAATCGGCACCATAGTAGCTGTGTACATAATAAAAACAGTCGCCCTCTTTTGTGTTGGCAAAAAGCGGGTCGGGTTTTCTGATATTCAGTGCATTCCAACCCATTTGGGGCACTTTTAGGGTGCTACTCCCCGGCAGGTCGTCGGCAATGGGGCGAATTTCACCCGGTATAAGCCCAAGGCCCTTGTGCTCCCCATACTCATATGAGCGTTCAAACAGCAGCTGCATCCCAAGACATATGCCCAGTAGAGGTTTGCCCTCCTCGGCCGAGCGTAGCACAAAATCCCACAGCCCACTGTGACGCAAGCGGTCGGCGGCATCGGCAAACGCACCCACGCCGGGCAGGATTATACGCTCGGCCTGTGACAACTTGGCGGCATCACTGCTGACTACCACCTCCTGCCCTATGTAGCGCAAACTGCAACACAGGCTAAACAGGTTGCCCACGCCATAATCTATAACACCTATCACGGTTTTTCCTCCTTAAATTTACAACATCCCCTTGGTAGAGGGCACTTCCCCCGCCCTTGTGGGGTCTATGGCCACAGCCTGTGCCATAGCTCGCCCCAGTCCCTTGAAGGTCGCCTCAATTATGTGATGGCTATTTGTGCCGGCCATTTGTTTTAGGTGGAGTGTAGCCGCCATACCCCGCACAAACCCAAGCATAAATTCCTCGACAAGCTCGGTATCGAAGTCGCCCACTTTCTCGGTGGGGATATCGAGGTCATATCCCAGATATACCCGCCCGCTCAAATCCAGAGCACACATCACAAGGGTTTCATCCATGGGCAGTAGGAAGTTGCCGTAGCGGGTGATACCTTTTTTGTCCCCTACCGCCTGCAAGAATGCCTGCCCGAGCACTATGCCCACATCCTCAGTGGTGTGGTGGGCGTCCACATGGGTATCACCTTTACAGCTCACTTCAAGCCCAAAGCCACCGTGGGCGGCAAACAGGGTGAGCATGTGGTCAAGAAATCCCACGCCGGTGTCAATTTTCTTTTCCCCGCCCTCAAGACAAAGACTCACATTTATATCGGTCTCGGCGGTCGTGCGGGTAATTTTCGCTGTCCTCATAGGTTTTTCCCTCCTATTGTGTCATTTGTGGCGGTCAAGAATTTCTCCATCTCGGCTCTACTGCCAATGCTCACCCGCACAAAATCACCGATGCGGGGGCTGTCAAAGTGGCGCACCAGCACCCCTTTCTCCCGTAGCGCTTTGTAGTAATCCGCTCCCCCCATATTCGGCGGGGATACAAATAGAAAGTTGGCACTGCTTTGTAGCACACGGCAACCGAGCTTTTGTAGGGTGTCGGCAGTGTATTCTCGGTCGGATACGATTTTACCCACACAGTCGGCAAAATAACCCTCCTCCCGCAGACAGGCCGCCCCCGCTAATATCGATAAGCGATTGAGGTTGTAGGGGTTAAAGCTGTTGCGCACCCGCTCTAAATCGGCTATCAGCTCGGTACATCCAAAGCCAAACCCGAGCCGTGCCCCCGCCAAATTGCGACTTTTCGAGAAGGTCTGCACCACCAATAGGTTGTCATATTTCTCTATAAGGGGCACAGAACTTTCTCCGCCAAAGTCCACATAGGCCTCATCTATGATCACCACATTGTCAGGATTGCTTTTAAGTATACCCTCAATTGCTTTTTGGTCTATCGTCATGCCTGTGGGGGCGTTGGGGTTTGCAATGACCACAAGTTTCCCCACATCGTGGTAATCCTGTGGTACAACCCCAAAGTTATCGTCGAGCGGACAAATCGTGGCGGAAAGGCCGTACAGCCCCGCCCACACCTTGTAAAACCCGTAGGTGATGTCGGCAAACTGCACCCCCTGCTCACCATAGGCCAAAAATGCAAAGGCCAACACCTCGTCACTGCCATTGCCACATATAATTTGCCCCTTCTGTATTCCATAACGGCGGGCGAGTTCGGCTTTGAGCTCCCCCGCCTCGGGGTCGGGATACAGTCGCAGTTTTTCCACCTCGTGGTCGTTTATGACCTCCATGACCGACGGTGCCGGAGGGTAAGGACTCTCATTTGTATTTAGTTTTATAAGCGTTTGCATGTCCTTTGGTTGCTCGCCCGGGATGTAGGGGGCAAGGGACTGCAAACGACTGCTAAGATATCTGCTCATAGGGCTCACTCCTTTTCAAGGCGACACTCGACACTGCGGGCATGTGCCTGTAACCCCTCACGCTTTGCAAACTCGGCCGCATATTGCCCCTCGATGGCCAGCGCCTCGGCCGTATAGGACAAGAAACTGCTTTTCTTTACAAAATCATCCACCGACAAAGGACTTGAAAACCTTGCAGTACCGCTTGTGGGCAGGGTGTGGTTGGGCCCTGCAAAATAATCACCCATAGCCTCGGGGGTGTAACGCCCAAGAAATATACTGCCCGCATTCTTCACGGCCGATAACAGCGCAAAAGGCTCGTCTACACAAAGTTCCAGATGCTCGGGTGCGATGAGGTTGGACACCTCCACCCCCTGCATTATATCGCTCACCAATACTATTTTGCCGTTTTGGTCTATGCTCTCTCGGGCAATGTCACTTCGGGGGAGCAGAGGTATTTGTCGCTCCAATTCCTGTGACACCGCCTCGGCCAGCTCCTCACTATCGGTCACCAGTACCGCTGTGGCAAGGCGGTCATGCTCGGCTTGGCTTAGCAGGTCGGCGGCCACCCAAGCGGGGTTACTACCACCATCGGCTATGACCAATATCTCACTGGGACCTGCTATCATATCTATATCCACCTGCCCATAGACAAGCCTTTTGGCCGTCGCTACATATATATTGCCGGGCCCGACGATCTTGTCCACCTGTGGCACACTCTGGGTGCCGTATGCCAGCGCCGCCACGGCCTGCGCCCCACCCAGCTTGAATATGCGATGCACACCACCTATTTTGGCGGCGGCGAGTATAGCGGGGGGGATATTGCCCTGTTCATCGGGGGGGGAGACCATCACAATCTCACTCACCCCTGCGATGGTGGCGGGAATAGCATTCATAAGTACCGAGCTTGGGTAGCTGGCAGTGCCCCCGGGTACATATAACCCCACCCTCCGGAGGGGGGTGAATTTCTGCCCAAGCACAACACCCGGGCGGTCGGTTATAATAAAATCACCACGCTTTTGACGGCTGTGAAAACTCCTAATATTCTCGGCCGCACGACACATGATGTCGATAAACTCACTGTCCATGGAGTTGTAAGCGGTTTCTATCTCGTCTTGGGTGACCTCTAAGCTCTCCATCTCTGCTTTGTCAAACAGGCGGGTATACATGAGCAGTGCCCTATCCCCATCCCTACGCACCGTGTCTATAATCCCTTGCACCGCTTGCTGTACATCCTCTTCGGCTCTTATGTCACGGTTGAGTATGTCATGCGGGCTTATATCGCTGTAACGGTACTGTTTAATCATGGGCGATCACCTCCTCAAGGCGTTGTATCATAGCGGTTATTTGCTCATTTTTAAACCTGAATGTGGCGGGGTTTGCAATAAATCTTGCGCTTATAGGCATAAATTCACACAGCACTTCGAGGTTATTTTCCCGCAAGGTCGCACCTGATTCGACTATATCGACTATCACATCCGATAGGCCCAAAATCGGGGCAAGCTCTATACTTCCCATAAGCTTTATAATCTCAATGTCACGCCCCTGCCCCGCATAGAATTGTTTTGCGATATTAACAAATTTAGTGGCCACACGCAGTGGACGGGAGGTATCCTCCCTGTACCCCTTGGGGGCGGCCACACACATGCGGCATTTGCCCATCCCAAGGTCGAGCAGTTCAAAAACCTCGTTTCTACCCTCTTCCAATATATCCTTGCCCACGATACCGACATCGGCCGCACCGTGCTCGACATATATCGCCACATCACTGGGCTTTACAAGCAGATATCTCACCCCTGTGTCGGGATTTTCGACCACGAGTTTGCGGTTGTCGGCATAAATCTCGGCACAGTCGTAGCCCACACCGGCCAGCATTTCGTACACCTTATCGCCAAGTCTACCCTTTGGCAGTGCTATATTCAGCATGAGCCCACCTCCCTTATGCCGGTGCTATCCAGTAGCATCGTCTTTTTGCCCGACATCTTGCGGGGTGTACCCTCGGGGTAGGCCTGTACCGTCTTACCCTTGGATATCCAACCCTGCACATGTGCGGAAATATCCGCAGGGCTGACATCGGCGGTGTAAATTAGCAGTATATCGGCCTCTCCCTTGGGGTTTTGGTCGGGCAGTCGGTATATCTCATCGAGGTAGAGCGCAAAGCCCATAGCGCCACCCTTTTTGCCAAGGCGCTCCATAAGGCAGTCGTATTGCCCCCCCGACAGAGCATGACGGGCAAGACCCCGGACAAATCCATGGAATATCACACCGTTGTAGTAGTCGATGTGGTTAATCACCGAGAAGTCAAGGCGCAGATGTGTTTGCTTTTCCGGGTGGGTCGAGGCGGTATAAATGGTTTCGAGTTCCGCAAGTGCACGCTTTGCCGTCTCACCATTGGCCATCTTTTTTGCCCTTTCAAGGGTGGGCAAAAATTCGCCGTACAGTTCGGGCAGGGTGCAAATAAGCTCACTGTCCCGCTCACAAAGCCCCTGTGCTTTGCCAAAGCTGCGCAGTGCAGGCAGGTTTTTTTGGCTGATGTAATCAAGGATTTGTGACTGTTGCTCCTTTGAGATGTCCATATCGTCGAGCATTCCCACCACAAACCCCATATGGCTGACATCGAGCACATACGCCTGCCCAAGGGCGTCCAGACTTTCGAGGGCAAGGTCTACCACTTGTGTTCTGGCGTAGTCATCCACCTTGCCAAGCAGTTCCAAGCCCATCTGCCCTATCTCACGGAACGTGTGGCTTTCCTTGCTCACACGGTAGACATTTTCTATATAATAAAGCCTTTGGACACCCTGCTTTTCATCGGCATTTTTTACAATACTTAATGTCACATCAGGGCGCAGTGCAAGCAATCGACCGTCAAGGTCTGTAAAGGTGATAACCTGCTCACTGCCCAAAAAGGTTTTGTTTTCAAGGTAAAGTCGATACTCCTCAAAACGGCTCATGCGGTACTGCATAAAGCCGTATTGCTCGTACAAACGGCGCAGTTTTAGGGTTATGCGCTCCTCCAGGGTAAAATTATCGGGTGAAATGGTCATGTAAAGCCTCCCACTTTATCGTGATAAATCGGTAACACGTTACTATGGTGAAGATTATAGCATAGTTGTATTTGAAATACCAGTGTTTAATTAAAAAAAGTTTTTTTACTTACCCGCCCCATTATATTTCCCCATGGCCTGCTGGGCCCTGCTTGTTACTATGAGTTCGGTGGCATCGCATATATTTTCATACACCTCGGTCACCTTTTTTGCATCCTCGGCACCAAACTTACTTAGCACCCAATCGGCCAGCTCGTAATCGGGGTGTGGCTTTGCCCCCACACCAATTTTTATGCGGGGGAAGTCATCCCTACCTGTGAGATATATTATATTTTTAAGCCCGTTATGCCCGCCATCACTACCCTTTAGGCGTATGCGCATACGCCCGGGGTCAAGCGATACATCGTCGGACAGCACGAGCATCTTGTCGGGGGTGAGTTTGTAGTAGTTTAAGGCCTGTGTCACAGCCTGGCCCGAAAGATTCATATATGTGTCGGGTTTGAGTAGTAATACATGCTTTCCACCCAAGCTACAATGTCCACACAGTGCCTTAAACTGGAGCCTGTCAACGGTGCACCCCTGTTTCTCTGCAATGACATCTATGGCGGCAAAACCCACATTGTGGCGGGTGCCGTCGTAGCGTTTGCCCGGGTTTCCAAGCCCCACCACCAAAAATTCTACCGCCCCTGTCGGTGCGGGTGCATAGGAAATTGTCGGCTTTTTCTTCTTAAAAAACATGTATGTCCTCCTGTCCTACATATGATCTCTAATCACCGACCCGACCTGTTCACTTACGGCAGGTCGGGTCGAGTATTTTCACTATGTTTGTGTAATTTACGGTTAAATAAACAGCGGCGATACGGGTTTATCTTCATATATACGGCCTATAGCTTGAGCAAATACAGGGGCTACCGGCAACATTTTTATGCGTGCTTCGGCGGCGCTGGGGTGCTTGGGGATAGTATCAAGTAGCACCAGTTCCTTTATGGGGCTGTTCTTGATGCGTTCCACTGCGGGGCCCGACAGCACACCATGGGTGGCGCAGGCATACACTTCGCTCGCCCCACCCTTTTCAATGATAGCCTCGGCGGCATGGCAGAGCGTTCCGGCAGTATCGATCATATCGTCCACCAAAATTACCTTTTTACCCTCGGCCTCACCTATTATGTTCATGACCTCCGACACATTGGCCTTGGGTCGGCGTTTATCGATGATTGCAAGTGGCGCATCGAGTCTCTCGGCAAATTTACGTGCCCTGGTGACAGAGCCCAAATCGGGCGACACCACCACCACATCATCACTGCCTGTACCAAACTTTTCGGTGAAATAGGGCACCAAAATGGGCACACCAAGCAGGTGATCCACAGGTATGTTGAAAAATCCCTGTATCTGGGGCGCGTGAAGATCCATGGTGAGCACCCTGTCGGCACCCGCCGTGGCGATGAGGTCGGCCACAAGCTTTGCCGAGATGGGATCACGCGCCTTGGCCTTGCGGTCTTGGCGTGCGTAACCCATATAGGGTATAACCGCCGTAATGCGCCCCGCCGACGCCCTCTTAAACGCATCCAGCATTATGAGTAGCTCCATGAGATTGTTGTTGACGGGTTGGCTTGTCGACTGCACCACAAATACATCAGAGCCTCGCACTGATTCCTCGATCGAAACCGAAATTTCTCCGTCCGAAAAAGTTTTGACTGCGCTTTTCCCCATGGGCAGACCCAAAAATTTGGCCATCGCACCTGCCACCATAGGATTTGAGTTTGCCGCAAAAATCTTGATATCCTTGCCGTGTAAATTCATGTAACTTACATCCCTTCAATGATTTGACCGCCCCATTAAGGAGTCGCCCTATTGCCTACCGAGTCGCATATGCTCGGATTTGCCGTTATTTTTTGCCGTACTTTTCCTTGAGCTCTGTTACTCGGTTTTCCTTGACCACTTCGGGTGCCCTGGCTATGACGAGCCCACCGGGGGGGACATCCTTTGTCACGGTGCTACCGGCGGCAGTGTATGCCCCCTTGCCCACCCTCACAGGTGCTACAAGATTGGTATTACAGCCTACAAATGCGCCATCCTCCACCACCGTGCGGTGCTTTTGGAAACCGTTGTAGTTGACCACCACAACGCCACACCCAAAGTTTACATCCTCACCCACATCGGCATCGCCTATGTATGTAAGATGTGCCGACTTGCTGTTCTTGCCCATGACTGCATTTTTTATCTCGACAAAATTGCCGATTTTCACCCCACTGCACAGACGGCTTCCGGGGCGCACTCGACAATAAGGGCCTATATTGACACCGTCCTCAAGCACCGACTGTAAAATATGGGTGTTGTCGATGACACAGCTGTCGCCCACCGTCGAACTATCTACAACACTACCGGGGCCTATGACACAGTCCTCACCTATAACAGCTTCACCACGCAGGATTGTGCCCGGCATAATGCGGGTATCCCGTCCCACCCTTGCACGGCTGTCTATGACAACCCCATCCTCAAACGGGATGTCCACCCCGCTCTCGAGCAGGTCATCAAGCACTCTGCGTCGTGCAATCTCGTTTAGTTTTGCCAAATCCTTTCGGCTGTTGGCGCCCAGCACCGCCTCTTTGCCACGGCTGAGGTGAACCCCCGCCCGCAGGCCATTTTTGCGCATAATGGATACCGCATCGGTAAGATAGTACTCACCTTGGTCGTTGTCACGGCTAAAGCTGCCAAGTGCCTCCAATAGCGCCCCTGCTTCAAACCAATATGCCCCCGAGTTTATCTCTTTTATGCTACGCTGTTCGGGGGTGGCATCACGCTCCTCGACAATGCCCCGCAAACTGCCATCCTCACGACGAAGTATGCGACCGTAGCCGGTGGGATGTTCAAGCTCAGCGGTAATAACCGTGACCCCATTGCCCTGTTCCATGTGGGTCTTTAGAGCCTCGGCTATAAGCTCACCCGATACAAAGGGGGCATCCCCGCACAGAATAAGCACATGTTTGTCCGCTCGCTCCTGCAAAAACTCTCGTGCACACATCACAGCGTGACCGGTGCCAAGTCGTTCCTGTTGCATGACAGTGTGGCAATCGGGGGGCAGTACCGCCTGCACCTTACCCGCACCATTTCCCAGCACGACACACAAGTCTTCAACATTTGCCTTTTTGCAGGCATCCACTACCCAAGATATCATGGGGCGGAATAACACCTCACATAACACCTTTGGATGTTTGCTTTGCATTCGTTTTCCGTCACCTGCCGCCAAAATTATTGCACAGGTATCCGCCATGCACAAACCACCTTCCCATACGCCAAATTTTCTTTCACCCCTATTATCGCAATTTTTTCATGATATTTCAAGGGAATTTAGAGGTAATTCGTCACTTAACTAAAAAAAATGGTAAAAACTCTTAAATCCTATTGCATATTTACATATAGCACGTCCACGCTCTTTCTGGTATAATTTATGCTGGCTATAGAGGTTATACCTCTATGCGGCAAATTTTAGGCGGCACGACATAAAATCCCCCCATTTGCCGTATCCACCATTTTCATATCAATATTATTTCAGGAGGAAAGAACATGAGCAAGAAATTTGTCTATCTCTTTACCGAGGGCAACGGCACTATGCGTGAGCTACTCGGCGGCAAAGGCGCTAACCTCGCCGAAATGACCGACATGGGTATGCCCGTACCCCAAGGCTTCACCGTAACCACCGAGGCCTGCACCCAATACTATACCGACGGCAAGCTGATCAACCAGGATATCCAAAACGAAATCCTTGGCAAAATCGGTGACCTCGAGAAAATCTCGGGCAAGAAGTTCGGCGATCCTTCAAATCCCCTACTCGTTTCGGTTCGTTCGGGCGCACGCGCCTCTATGCCCGGCATGATGGATACCATCCTTAACCTCGGCATGAACGACACAGTGGTAGAGGGCTTTGCCGCTAAGACCGGTAACCCCCGTTTCGCTTACGATTCCTACCGCCGTTTCATCCAGATGTACTCCGACGTTGTTATGGAGGTTGGTAAGAGCTATTTTGAAAAGCTTATCGACGAGATGAAAGAGAAAAAGGGTATTGTCAATGATACCGATCTCACCACCGATGACCTCAAAGAGCTTGTAGCTCTGTTCAAGAAAGAATACAAAGATAAAAAGGGTACTGATTTCCCCTCCGACCCCAAAGAGCAACTTATGGGTGCTATCATGGCTGTTTTCCGTTCTTGGGACAACCCCCGTGCTATTTACTACCGCCGCATGAATGACATCCCCGCATCTTGGGGTACTGCTGTTAACGTGCAAGCCATGGTATTTGGCAACATGGGTGAAACCTCGGGCACAGGCGTAGCCTTTACCCGTAACCCCGCCACCGGCGAGAAGAAGCTCTACGGCGAGTTCCTTATGAACGCTCAGGGCGAGGACGTTGTGGCCGGTGTGCGCACACCCCAAGATATCGAACAGCTCAAGGCCATCATGCCCGCCGCTTACGATCAGTTTGTTAAAATCTGTGATACACTTGAAAATCATTACCGTGATATGCAGGACATGGAGTTCACCATCGAGGATAAGACCCTTTACATGCTCCAGACCCGTAACGGTAAGCGCACCGCTTCGGCCGCGCTGAAGATCGCTTGTGACCTTGTAGACGAGAAAATGATCTCGGAAAAAGAAGCTGTGCTGATGGTTGACCCAAAACAACTCGACGCTGTACTACATCCCCAGTTTGACCCTGCCGCTGTTAAGAAGGCAAAGTCCATCGGTTCGGCTCTGCCCGCATCGCCCGGTGCTGCCTGTGGTCGTGTGGTATTCACCGCCGACGAGGCTGTAGCGATGTCCGAAAAGGGCGAAAAGGTAATCCTTTGCCGTCTTGAGACCTCCCCCGAGGATATCCATGGTATGGACGTGGCCGAGGGTATCTTGACCGTACGTGGTGGCATGACCTCCCACGCCGCTGTTGTGGCACGTGGCATGGGTACTTGCTGTGTATCGGGCTGTGGCGAAATCAAGATGAACGAAGAGGCCGGCACATTCGAGCTGGGTGGCATGACCATCAAGCGTGGCGACTATATCTCGCTTGACGGTAGCACAGGACACATCTACGGCGAGGCTATCCCCACCGTGGCAGCCTCCATCTCGGGCGACTTTGGCCGTCTCATGGGCTGGGCTGATCAGTTCCGCACCCTCAAGGTTCGCACAAATGCCGACACCCCCAAGGATGCTCGTCAGGCCGTTGGCTTTGGCGCAGAGGGCATCGGCCTTACCCGCACCGAGCACATGTTCTTTGACCCCGACCGTCTGCCCGCAATGCGTGAGATGATCGTTTCCTCGAATGAGGAGCAGCGTCGTGCCGCTCTTGAAAAACTTCTGCCCATGCAGCGTGGTGACTTTGAGGGCATCTACGAGGCTATGGAAGGTCGTCCCGTTACCATCCGTTACCTTGACCCCCCTCTACACGAGTTCCTGCCCACCGCTAAGGAGGACATCGCCGCTCTTGCCAAGGAGATGAAGATGGAAATGGCTGACCTTGAGGCTGTTATCTCCTCTCTGCACGAGTTCAACCCCATGATGGGTCACCGTGGTTGCCGTCTGGCCGTTTCTTACCCCGAAATCGCCGAGATGCAGACCCGTGCCGTCATCGAGGCCGCCATCAACACCAAGAAGGCTCATCCCGATTGGGAGATGATCCCCGAGATCATGATCCCTCTTGTTGGTGAAATCAATGAGTTTGAGTTTGTTAAATCTATCGTTGTAAAGACCGCCGACGAAATCATTGCAAAGTCGGGCGTGGCTTTGGAGTACAAGGTTGGTACTATGATAGAGATTCCTCGTGCAGCTTTGACTGCCGACGAAATCGGCGCATCGGCCGACTTCTTCTCCTTCGGCACCAACGACCTCACCCAGATGACATTCGGCTTCTCTCGTGACGACGCCGGTTCTTTCCTCGGCGCATATTACGAAAAGAAGATTTACGAGCAGGATCCCTTCGCACGTTTTGACCAGAAGGGTACCGGCAAGCTTGTAGAGATGGCTGTAAAGCTCGGACGTGGCGCAAAGCCCGGCCTGAAGGTAGGCGTTTGTGGCGAGCACGGCGGCGATCCCTCGTCGGTCGAGTTCTTCCACAACAACGGCCTGGATTATGTCTCCTGCTCCCCCTTCCGTGTGCCCATAGCACGCTTGGCTGCCGCACAGTCCGCTATCAAGTCAGCTAAGTAATCTCTAAAAAACTTCGACTAAAAAGCCCACCCGCAATTTTGCAGGTGGGCTTTTTTTAGAGAACAGAGGCCGGAAGGAGAATGGAGAATTGAGAATTAGGGTCAAAACTGCATAACCTTAAATACAAATCCCTTGCAAAATAGCTCAATAATTATCCATTCTTCATTATCAATTATGAATTGCCCTTAAACGCTTTTTCTAACTTTCGAGGCAAGGAAAAACCCAAGACCAAGTACCACCCATATCCCGAGGGCTATTAGCGAGGGGGTCGAGAGGAAACCGGGCATGCCGGGCACGAGCAGGAGTACGAGGAACCCGGCCGACACAATACTACCCACGATACCCGACACCTGATACTTCACAAGGCCGTCGGCACGCCCCTGCTTGAAGGCCGAAAGGCTTGTGATGAGGTAGGCGGCGCTGATGCCCACCGAGCACATATCCACAACCCATCCGAGCACCTCACGCCCAAAGAAGGGGGCAGTTAGCGATACTATAAGCACAAATATCAGTGCGTTCTTGGGCGTACCTTTCTGAGAGATTTTGGAGAAGGATTTGGGCAATTGTCCCTCTCCTGCGATGGAGTATATAAGACGGCTTGAGGAGATATAAAAACCGTTTATGCCCGATATTACGGCACAAAGCATGGCGATGAGCAGTACACCCATGCCCACAGTGCCCAGAGCCTCCTGCACGGCCTGACCTGTCGCCCACTCGGGATTGCTGCCGATAAAGTCAGCCCAAGGGAATACACTGCCTGTGATAAGGATTATCGAGCTGAACATGAGCACGGCGCATATGATAGAGCCAAAGAGTAGCCACCTTGCTTTGCGGTGGGGGAAGTTAAATTCCTCGGCGGCCTGCGGGATACAGTCAAAGCCCGAGAAGGCCCAAGGCGCCATAGCGAGCACCGCAAGCACCGAGGTGACATTAGATTGCCCCTCGACAAAAGCGGGGGTAAGGTTATCCATAGAGGGGCGATGCACGCCGAACACCCCGATCATAAGTAGGAGTATCGTCCCCGCCAACACAAAGACGATAGCCGTTTGCAGTACGCCCGATTGACGCACACCACGGGCATTGAGTATAGCAAAGCCCACAAGGAACAGCACGGCTATGATGATCTCACCCACATACACATCCCAGCCCGCCACGCTGTACAGATATCCCACCTGCATGACGTCGCCAAACACAAAGCGGAATGCAAGGCCGATGGCCGTGGCGTTGAGAGGAACAATACTTATATAGGCAAGGAGCAAAAACCATCCGCATATGTAGCCAACGGTGGGGCCGAAGTTTGTGTGGGCATAGACAAATTCGCCGCCCGCTTTGGGAAATTTCTCTATGAGATAGCCGTAGTTGATACCGACGATGCTGACAATCACCGCACCGATACTAAGTCCGATGATGGCGCCGAGTGGCCCCGCCTTGGGCAGAAATGCTGTACCGGGGAGCACAAAACATCCCCAACCGATTATAGAACCCAGTGCAAGCGCCCAGATGTCAATCATTCGCAGTTCCTTTTTAAACCCCATTGTTGTAACCCTCCATATCAATTTAGTTGCTTGTGAAACTCGTCGAGCGTGAGCCGTAGTGCCTTTTGTTGCAGGGTAAGATTTGGCTCTCTGTACTGTTCCCCCGCCAAAATTTTTAAAACCTGACGCAGAAGGGGCGGATTTTTGACAAGTATCGGCCCCACAAGCCAGGTTGCAAACAAATTTTTATAACGGTTGCCCTCATGGGTGGAGCCACTCTCATCATCCCCAACGCCCATTACAACCTCAAAAAGCGGGTGATGGTTCTCCCCCTTTATATGCGCAGTACGGTTGACATAGCCGTAACACAGCTCGCCCTCACCCACAAGCCTTGTCACCACATCACGGGTGAAAACCTCACGTGTCTCGGTGGCGGTGTACTCAAAAACCCCTATGCCCGATAGCATTCTTTGGCTATAGGCCTCAAATTCACGCCCCAAAAGCAGGCGAGAATTGCCTGTAAACAAAAACACCTTACCCATTTCTATCTCATGTGTGATAGCATCCCGCTCGGCGGTAAATTCCTCGGCCACGGCCTCCAAATTCTTACCCTTGCCATGACCCATATATACCATGTCAAATTCCGACATCTCTGGAAACTGCTCCCCCAACCTGTGGTTGCATATTTCACAGTCGATCTCCATATCTTTTAGGCATGTCTTTATAATAGTGAGATTGAACACATCGCCGTAAAGGTCCATCACATCGTCGTAGAGGTGCAAAATTTTTATACTCATAATTATGACCATTCCTTTCTACGAAGGGCACAAAACAACCAAGTTTTGAAATTTATTTTCAAACTTTCAGTGCCTCCAATACGCCGTCATCGTCGCCAAAGGCAGTGGCGGCCAACACATATACCCGCCCGCTTGTATTTTTTATCATATCATGAAGTTTTGAGGGGTTTGTGTCGACCAGCAGTTTCTCTGGTGGGAACCCTCCCAAAGTCATGCGCACGGCCAGATCGTACGCTCTTGAACCGGAACACAATATGGCCTCCACCTCGGAAAACAACCGCTCATACGTAACATCATATATCCAAGATATATCCTTGTTTTCGGTATAAAATGCATTATTGACGTAAAATATAACCGTCTTTTCGCCCGACTGCGCCAGAGTATAGGATATAGATTGATCCATAGAACCCGGGTTTTGTTTAGTCATGATAAGCACTGCCGAGCGACCGCCACCTATGTCAAATTCATCGTAGCGCTCACGGCTGACCACAAAACTGCTCGCCCCATTGCAGGCATCCTCGAGGCTAAGCCCCGCCTCTACACACACCCCGATGGCCGCCGTCATGTTGAGGTAGTGGAACTGGGCACGTCGATAATCTGTGTGTACCGCCATACCATTGACCGTGAAATCTCCGCTCTCATAATCGATATTATCGGCGGAATAGTTAGCTGCAGGGGTGGCAAATCCGCATTTTGGGCAGTCGAATTTCCCTATATGATTGTAGTGATAAAATTCGTATTCCAACACCCCAAAACAGTGGGGGCAAACTTTTGCATCATTTGTGATAAAATCAGGGCTTTCGGTACTAAGTGAAGTACGTCCCATATCAAAATATACCCTCGGATTTTGCGGGGCGAGGTTTTGGGACAGTGGGTCATTGGCATTTAGCACCATGAGCACACCGGAGGCGATACCCTCATTTATCTTGTCCATTACAAGATCGGGGTTGCCGTTGCGCACAACTTGATCACGCAAAATATTTGTAACCAGCATGATATCGGGCGCATGATACTTATAAACAAATCTTATATAACGCTCGTCGGTTTCGAGCACCACAAAATCGCTCTCGACTACGCCCTTGCAATTGCAGGCCGACAACAGGGTGGTGGTTATGCCCGGCGTGAGATTGGAACCGGTCACATTATTGACCACACTATGTCCGTTTTGGCGCAGAATATGGGCTATAAGGTTTGAGGTGGTGGTCTTGCCGTTGGAACCTGTAACGGCGATCACCTTGCCACTGCACCGAACATGGCGCAGAACATCGGGGCAAATTTTCAGCGCAACCCGCCCCGGCAGGTTTGTACTGGAACGTCCAATAACACGAGCTGCAAATGTCAATAACTTTACACTTAGCATAGCAAAGAAAAAACGCAATGCCAGCCCTCCTTTTTGGCAGTGGTTACATACGCTTGTTATTATACTCTTTTTTTTGGTTAAATGCAAAACATATTGTATTTTTTAGCTGATATTTATCTTATTTTATGTTACAATGAGCGAAAGAGGGTCATTGAGTGATGTGGCCTAAGCTGTAAGCACTCTCGAAAAAAGGAGTTTTAATTATGATTTATGATGTAGCAATTATTGGTGGGGGTCCGGCCGGTGCCACATTTGCCCGTGGGATTGCCTCAAATTGCGAAAAAGTACTGCTCATAGATGGGCAGAGCGAAGAAAACCCCAAGCCCTGTGGCGGACTGCTCGCCCCCGATGCCCAAAAGGTGTTGGCGCATTTTGATTTGGTACTCCCCAAAGAGGTGTTGGCCGACCCCCAAATTTTCTCGGTCAAAACCATAGATTTGTATCGTGAAAATAAACGCTATTATCAGCGACATTACCTTAATATGGACAGATATGCCTTTGACCGTTGGCTACTCTCGCTCGTGCCCGATAAGGTGAATATCCAAAATGGCAAATGTCTCGATATAAAGCGTGATGAAGATATTTTTATACTTAAAATCTCCCAAGGTGGTAAAAATAAGACCTTTAAAACCCGCCAGCTTGTGGGGGCAGATGGTGCAAATTCCATAGTGCGCAGAACATTCTTTGACTCAAAAATCATGCACTATATGGCCATACAACAATGGTTCCCCGCACCCAAAAAAATCACCCCATTTTACTCCTGCATCTTCGACCCCAAGACCAGTGAGAGTTGTTCTTGGATCATACATAAGGATGATGCACTTGTGTTTGGCGGGTGTTTCCTTCCCCAGAACTGCCGCAAAGATTTTGATCGCCAAAAAGATCGCCTCGGCGCATTTTTGGGCTATGAATTTGGTGAGGTGCAAAAAACCGAGGCCTGCATCACCTACCGCCCCAAACGGTGGTCAGATTTTGAGACAGGCCGTGACGGTGTCTACCTCATAGGCGAGGCCGCCGGATTTATCAGCGCCAGCTCCTTTGAGGGTATCAGCAGTGCCATTCTAAGTGGCAGTATGCTCTCGACCACATTTGCACGCTATCGCACCCCCGAAAATATTGCCCGCCACTACCGCCACGCCACCCTAAAACTGCGCATAAAACTTATGCTGAAAATAGCCAAACGGTGGTTTATGTACACACCATGGGTGCGAAATCTTATCATGCGCTCGGGTATGAGTAGTATAAAGGTGATTGAGAGCAGTTAATTTTAATTAGTAATTATTGTATCGCTTTGCGATTGTTTTATATTTAAGTGCAAGGGCATCCGTGTGGTTGCCCTTGCACTTTCTATCTTCTGGCTATCTGTTTTCCTCTAATATCTAGCCTCTATTCTCCGGCAATCTATCCTCTTAACCCCGCCACGATTTTTGGGGTAGGGGGTGATTTTGGGGTGGGCATACTGATGCCCGTGACCGCACCCCCAGTCTCGGGCTCATGTACGTTCATCACAAAGCCGCCGCCTACGCGGAAAAGCGGGGTGGTAGTAGTACCTACCGCCCCATGCCCTGTGCCATTGTTTGCGATGTTCACAGGATGGCGGGAGGAGCAGAGCCCCTCCCCTACATATCAGAAAATAGCGATTAGAGGACAGAGGATAGAAGACCAAGGGCTTTTATGGATAGCGCTATTAAAAGATATAAAAATAAATATTGTATGGCTTACACCTATCAACACATCCACATGCAAATTTTTGCTAAAATGAACTGAATATAAAAGCCTTATACTGCATTGCCATTGTAATACAAATGCAATGCTTATTTTATATCCAATCTGAATTATAATAGCATTATAACGTATTTGGGAGTGTGCTGTTTATGAATAAATTTAAAATTCCCTCTACTCCACCGACAACCAATAAAACGGTGAGATTTCCAAATGATTTGTTGGATGATATAGAAACACTTTTGAGTGGGAAAGATTGTACATTTTCAGCATTTGTGGTCGCTGCGGTGCGTGCAGCGCTTGAAGATGTACATACAAGCAAAAATATAGGAGGCTAAAAATATGCACCAACCACAAGACACAGAAAACACCCCGAACATAGAAATAATATCTTTGGAGCACAATCCCACGGCAAAAGCGGTGGTGGATATGCTCACAGAGCTTGATAAAAACACCATATCGGATAAGAGTGTGGACTATAAAACATTGTATTACAGGGCTTTTAACGGCATAAGTGATATTTTGGATAAGTTGGCGGTCATGGAACGCCACCCTTCGAGGGACTTCTTCGAGTGTTGCAAGGGGAGCTTGAGGATATGTTTATGGATTTAATTGATTAGTTTTTTATTTCAAACCACCCCTTACCCCGCCTCTCGCACATCTCCCCTTTTTCACCAAAACCCCGCCCTTTGCGTATTATAAATTAAGATTAGCGCAGAAAATCCGCACAAGGGGGTGTGCAGTGTGAAGCGGGCAAAAAAGCTCGGCAAAGGCGTTCCTGTGGTGTTGTTTCCGTTGTGCCTTGTGGCGGCGGGGGTGGTGGGAGCCTTAGTGGCCATATATCCGCTGCAATGTCTCGTTGCGGTGGCTCTGTGGGGAACAATCAAGTTCAGTGCCACAAAATCTCGCAGGGGCACAAGATAAGCCACCCTGCAACAACCACATACGAAAGGGGGAAACGACAATGAAAGTCGTAGTGATAAAAAGCCCCAGATTCTTGTCCTACATACTGCGGGTTATTTTTAAGATTGACAAGGAAAAATGAATAAGAGGATCGAGTACCGGAGAACAGATGATAGAAAAGGTCAAGGGCAACCGTGTGTGGTGTCCTTGGCCTTTTACCTTTGCCCTTAACTAATCTCTATATCCCCATATTTTTAGCTTTGTTGCACGACTTCGAGGCGTAATATTTATGCAATATGCGGGGAATTACCTCAAATTTGAGGTAATTCACTTTTTGGGTATTTAATGTGCTACAATGTGGTTGTATATTTATTTTTGCAAAAACGGAGGGTCATATTATGAGCAACTTTTTAAGGCGGATGATACTGC
>CAYJGR010000035.1:23300-23697 GCA_964370005.1 uncultured Oscillospiraceae bacterium | reverse complement strand
CCCTCCCCCAAAGCCTTCAAACGATTGGGAGGAGTGCTTTTGAGGGTTGCACCTCCCTCACCTCCATCAACATTCCCGCCGGCGTAACCACGATCGAGAGGTCAGTGTTTTTCAGCAGTGGCCTAACCGAAATCACCTTTATGGGGAGCAATGTAAGCACACTTGAGGGCGAAGATACGCTTGGAAATATAGGTTCTGCCTTTAACGGCGCAAGCAACTTAAAAACAATAACCCTTGCGGGGAATTATGACCAAACGATGGTGAAGGCACTTGCAAAATCTCTGGAACTTGCGGCAAATGTACCGCCCCCCCCCCCCCCCCAACCGCACGCCCCCGCCCCATTGTTAGACCCAACACCGCGGGGGGGGGGGGGGGGCGGCGAATAAGGGGGGCCGGG
>CAYJGR010000035.1:21693-23290 GCA_964370005.1 uncultured Oscillospiraceae bacterium | reverse complement strand
GTTGGAGTAACGGTTTCTGCCTTTAACAGCGCAGACAAATTAAAAACAATAACCCTTGAGGGTGATTTTAACCAAACGATGGTGGAAGCGCTTGCACAATCTCTGGCAAAGGCGACAGATATAACCCTCAGCACCATCACCATCAAATACAACCAAAACGCCAGTGGTTGGACTGAACAGGCAATAAAGGATGCACTTACAAACGCTGGAATTGATCAGGCAGCCTCGCCCCAAGTTGTATCCTACGACGGCCCCAAGCTCGCCCCTACCCCCCCACCGGTCACCACAACCACCCCCAGTGGCACAATAGGCAGTAGCACAGGCGGTGGCGCGGGCGTATGGTACCCCGGCCAACCCACAGCCCCC
Organism: uncultured Oscillospiraceae bacterium; assembly: GCA_964370005.1. GTDB lineage: Bacteria > Bacillota > Clostridia > Oscillospirales > Ruminococcaceae > Heteroruminococcus. Next base: position 22,924 of record CAYJGR010000035.1, on the reverse strand, counting down.
GGCCAACCCACCTACACCCAAATAGTAGACGAAACGGCCACCACCGAGATGCTACAGCAGGGCAGTGTTGTAAACGTAGTGGGCCAAAGCCCCACCGGCATAATAGTAAAATTCACCCCCACGGCTCTCTCGGGGCACAGCACGGTAACAATAAACAACAGCATAGGGAATGTGACACTCACCGCCACCCAGATTGCAAATCTGGTACAGCAGGCCGACGGCGGTGTGATATACATCACAATAAATCAGACAGCCGACGGCGTGAGCGTGAGCGCCACGGCGGGTGGGCAGGTTGTGACGTTGTAACGTACACTCCCCCCGCCACTGCGTGGCATCCCCCCTCTGTGAGGGGGGGGGGATTTGGCTTCCCTCGTGAGGGAGCTGTCAGCCCGTGGGGCTGACTGAGGGAGTGTCCTTCACCGGCGTGACAACAAACCGCAACGTCTCGGAACGCATAAAATGCGTTCCCTACATTGTGGGTTATCCCCACGTTTCGGGTGGATGATATCCGCCCCTACGCTATCTAATTTCTAAAAAATTTAAGGTCAAGGGCAACCGTTTTGGTGTCCTTGACCTTTCTATTCTCTAATCTCTAAATAGCATATCTTTTGTTTTTCAAGTTAGCCTTGTTATGTACTGGCAATATACATATACGTTTTGGATTTTTTTTGCTTCAGATTTCAGAGGTGTTTCTATTATAGGTTGAGTTTCGGAGGGTGTGATGTAGAGCTTAAAAGCTATTGCATCCTGCCCGGGACGCATATTTGACACTTTTTTGTAGTCAAATTGCTTTCCCTTGATATCGAGATACTCGAACACAATTTCCTCAAGAGGATCTCCCGAAAAAGCCCTTAAGACCATATCGACATCGTACATTTCAACTATAGCCTTTGCCTCTTCAAAACTAAGCATACTACATTTGTACTCACCCTCATTTATGATCCTGCTCATGGTGTTGTTATCAAGCAACAGCAAGGGTAATTTCTTATTAGACATATCGGATACTCCTCTCAATTCGGTGGTAATATTTTTGTATCTCTATTATAACCACAATAACTAAAATTGTCAATTTAGTTATTTTTTTAACGCAATTATAAAATAAATTGTTTTGATTGAATAGTTTGTTGCGGAATCAGAGGGGTTAAAAGGTGAGGGGCTTGGGTGGGGGGGGCGAAGCCCAGACGGCCGGGAGGCCGTCTCCCCTGCGTTCTTTGCAGGGGATGCAGCTTTG
>CAYJGR010000035.1:6888-21683 GCA_964370005.1 uncultured Oscillospiraceae bacterium | reverse complement strand
CCCGGGGCGCCCCCGCCCCCCCCCGTGGGGCCAACGCGGGGGGCGGCCCGGCACCCGGCCCGCCCGCGGGGGGGGGGCGGGGGGGGAGTGGCTGTCGCCGTATGGTCTTGACCTGAACCAACCCTCGATATCAGTAGTCACACACCCGCCGAAGTAGTCGGTACGGATAGGAAAACAGCATAAAAATTTAGCCCACCTGCGCTTTTTGCAGGTGGGCGTTTTAAAGTTTTTGTTCAAACTTTTTCAAAAAGTTTGTGGGGTTCGGGGCAAAGCCCCGAGGTCTTTCCTACCAGCCCAGCGCCAGCTTCAGCCCCTCGAAATCGCAACTCTCCATCTCTATGATATGAGAGGTCCCGGCTATTTGGGTGAGCATGTGTGAATCCGAATTTGTGATAATTTTGCGGGTGGTTTGTATGTCGTTGTGCTGTCCGCTTTCAAAAAACATCTCGGGTTGGTGTACCTCGAGGGTGGGGTGGGGTAGGTCGGGGGGAACCATGCCGAATATCGACATAAGGCTGGTGCTGGCACGGTCTATGTGCGCCGGCCAACATATCCCGCCGAACTGCTTTGCCAGCTCGTAGGTGTGGTCGATGCTGATATCGGTCACCCCCACAAGTAAAAAACGCTCGGTATCGGTGGGGATGTCGTGTTCGTTCATCACTATTTGTTCACCAAAAATTTCGTGCTGATTTTCCACCTTGTCAAGGCGGGCGTGGACGTATTTATCAAACTCCAAGGCTCGCTCAAGGTCGGGCAGGATGAACACAACGTGTATGCCCTCGCTGGTGGTCAGTTCCATGCCGCACAGTACCGTAATGGGCAGGTTTTTTGCCACTTTGAGGGCGGCGGGGCAGTTGCGAGTGCTGTTGTGGTCGGTGATGGCGATAAGCTGTAGGCCACACAATACGGCCATATTTACAATGTTGTTGGGGGTCATGTCCACATCACCGCAAGGGGAGAGGCAGGAGTGTATGTGCAGGTCGTAAGATATGGGGGTTGACACTTCACATCCCACCTTTTTAATTTATTTTTGCAGGTTGTCCCACACAAGTTTGGCGGCGGGGAAGATGCCAAGGGGGGTGGTGTAGATGGCGATACCCTGTTGTTTGGCTTTTTGCAGGCCGATGTCATCCATCTTCACGCCTTCGCACAGGACGATGCAGGCCACGTCGGCCAAAGCCGCCACCGCCACGGCATTAAGATTGCCCATAACCGTAAACCAAGCCCCATCGGCCGGCGCTTTGCCCATGACGATGCTAAGCAGGTCACAGCAATACACCTCGGTTATCTCTCTATCCTCGGCGGGATTTTGAGGGCTAAAATCACCTATGTTTTGCAGGTCACTGTTTTTCATGTGTCGTTTTTCTCCTTTTTGCCAACTGAGGGCATGAGATTGCTTATTTTGCCAACCTCTTCGGCTATGGCCTGAAGGTGGTCACGCACAAGGAATATACATGACTGTTCGGTGGCAAATCCACGCACAATATCCTCGGCCAAGGCACGACATGTCGGCGCACCGCAAGAACCGCAGTCAAGACCGTATAGCCCCTCCTCGATTCGCTCCATCTCGGCCATCATCTGCATAGATTTTTGCAAATTGCTGTCAAGCTGCAGTACCGGTTGGTACTCCACACTCTCCTCCCAACGGTGTCTTTGAGGGATGCCCTGCTCTACATGGTTGCAGGACACGGGGCGGTAGCTGGTGATGTGTTTTATCTTGGCCTGTGCGATGTAGGGGTTCTCAACCGTGAGCACTCCCCCCACACATCCCGCAGAACAGGCGTTAAGCTCGACAAAATCAAGGTTTTGGAATTTCTCGTCCTCCAAATCCTCGAGCACCTTTATGACGTTTTCTATGCCATCGGCCGCCAGGTGCTGTTGGTTGAGGGTAGCGGCCGCCTCGCCACCGCTTATGCTCCATCTCGCCCCCGAACGCCCCGAACGGGTGAGGTCACCCACACTCTGCAAATCTTTGAGATGCCCCAAAAGTACGGGGTAAATCTCACTTATGGCCACAACGCAGTCAACGGCACTTTTCTCGGCACCCAGGGGCATTTTTAGGGCTGTTACCTTGGCGGGACAGGGAGAAATAAACACCGCCCCGATTTCCTCCATAGGTATGCCGGTTTGCTCGTGCGCCTGTGATTTGGCAAGGCGGGCGGCCATCTCGACAGGGGGGTGCAATGGGAGAACATGAGGCAAAAGGCTGGGGAAACGCACCCGAATCAGTCTGAGCACTGCAGGACATGCTGAGCTTATCACAGGGCGCTGAAATGATGTGTTTTCTTTCATGAAGTGGCGGGTGGCACTTGAGACAAGCTCTGCGGCACGTGCCACCTCATATATCATATCAAAGCCCATATCCTCAAGGGCACTGAGCAGTATGTCGGTGTCCTCAAGGTTGTTAAACTGTCCATAAAGAGCCGGGGCGGGCAGGGCTATCTTATAACGATAACTATCCATGGCCGAAAGAGGGTCACTTGTGGCCTTTTTGGCATGGTGAGGACATACCCGTATACACTGACCACAGTCTATACAGCGTTCACTTATAATACGTGCCTTGCCCTCTCTGACCCTTATGGCCTCGGTGGGGCAACGCTTCACACAATGGGTACATCCCTTGCAATTTTCTTTTTGTAGGGTGACGGAATGGAAAAATTGCTCCATGCCATTACCTCCGCTCTGCCAAAATGACGGCAAAAATTGATATCTTACTGTAGGCACAACTCCTGCATGGAGGTGAGGCCTTTTTCTATAGCTTGGTGACGCATCACCATGTAAAACTCGGCCTCGGTGGAATGTGCATATGGATTTACAAAGAGTATGCCTACACCACAGGCAAGCAGTCCGAGCAAATACCAACCGAGGAAAGATAGATGTAGCACCCACAAATCAAGTTTGTTGCCATCCATCATTTGACGACTTAGAGTTATAGCTCTGTCATGGGTAAGGTTGGGGTTGTCAGCCAAGATATAAGGGGTCATGGCATAGGAATAGCCCTTTATAATGCCGGGCACAAGCAGCAAAAGCGACCAAAGCAAAACATATACGGCACGCAAAAACTGAACTTTAGCGGTATTAAAGTACCAATCTTTCTTAAAAGCAAAGCCCATGTTGCCCAGGTTGAACTGATAACAGGCCGCACTGGTGAAGTAACGACGACACCCCACTTCGAGGGGGCCGAGCACAAAAAATGTCAGGGCAAGCGAGATAATCATAATAAAAACCAATACCACCAAAACAATTATGGCTATTTGTAGGGCGTATTCGTTGTTACTCTCCATGAGTGTATCGCCGTAAGTATTTATAGATGAACTACCGCTACTGCCACTACCCATGGTGATACCAAGCACCAAACTGACCACAAAGGCCTGCCAATAGCTCACCTTTAGAACCGCTTTTGCTCTGTCTTTAAGATCTTTTCTTGACCACATAAGTAAATACCCTCCATTTTTCTATAGACTCGTTGCTAATATTACAAATTCACCCTCATACGCACCGTTGTGCCCACACCGAGGGTGCTTTCTACTTTCATTTCATCGGTGTATTTGCGCATGTTGGGCAGACCCATGCCGGCACCAAATCCTAAACTGCGCACAGATTCGGGCGCGGTGCTAAAGCCCTCCTGCATAGCTTGTTCTATATCCTCTATGCCGGGGCCTTTGTCGTTTAAGAGTATGTCAACACCGGTGGAGCTTATGTCAACATCGGCCGTACCGCCGCTTGCATGAATGACCATATTTATCTCGCCCTCGTACATGGCGATAGCTACTTTACGTATAGCCTGAGTATCCATGCCGAGTTTTTTCATTGTACTTTTGACCGTGCCCGAGGCCTCACCCGCGCGGGTAAAGTCATCGCCGTCCACATCGAAGTGGAGATGTAAGGTGTCACTCATTTGCCGTACAGCCCCCCTTCAAACCGCTCTCATATAGCATACCACAGGCGGTAAACATGCGATAAGAGGTGTTCATGACCACAATGCCGCGCTCACGGGCGAGCTGTAGCATATCCTCGCCGGGGGTTTTACCCCGCACAAATACAATGCAGACCATATCCATCATTTCGGCAGTGCGTATAACTTGGCAGTTGACAAGGCCTGTCAGCAGGACAGATTGATCCTTGACAAAGGCCAAAACATCGCTCATCATGTCGCTACCGCAGGCGGTGCGCACCTCCTGGGTAAGGTTCTCTTCACAGCACAAAACATTGGCATCGAGAATATCCCTAATATGGGCAACTGTCATAATGACTCTCTCCTATCCTACCTTTGATTTTTATTGGTATGTAGCGGGTGGCGCAGTAAGCAACTTTTTACCCGATACATGATAATTATAACATTATTTTGGAGTTATTTCAAATGGGAAAAATTAAAAAATGCGCCTTATCTGGAGAAATATACACCAAATAGCCGGAAAAATCGACATAAATTTGTAATTATACCCAATTGTAATAAGCTTCATAAGGATATTTTCTGTATTTTGGTAGCATTTTGGGGGTGGTGCAAATTCGGCTAAAATGTTATAATATTGTCAATCAAAGAAATTGGGTCGGCGACAGCTTGCCCGGTTGTGAGTCAAGGAGGTTAAAAAACGTATGGCCAATACAATTTCGGCAGTAGCTTTTAGTGGCACAGCACAGCAGGAAAAAGAGCTTCGTGCCATAATTGCACAGCTGAAGGATGAGGGCGGCGCGCTTATGCCCATCATGCAAAAAGCACAAGAAATTTATGGTTATCTGCCCATAGAGGTGCAGGAAATCATAGCTTTAGAGCTTGACATTCCCATGGAAAAAGTGTACGGCGTCGCTACATTTTATTCCCAGTTCAACCTCAACCCCAAGGGTAAATATCAAATCTCGGTATGTCTTGGAACGGCCTGCTATGTTAAAAGTGCGGGCGAAATCTTCGAGCGACTTGAACAACGTCTTGGCATAAAAAACGGCGAATGTACAGATGATGCTAAATTTTCTCTTGATGCATGTCGTTGTATCGGCGCATGTGGTCTTGCACCTGTGCTCACCGTAAACGAGGATGTATACGGACGTTTGGCAGTCGAGGATGTCGACGATATTTTAGCAAAGTATAAGGACTGATCATATGATGCAGGAATTGTCGCTTAATGTGCTGGATGTGGCGCAAAATTCTGTATCGGCAGGGGCGAGTCTTGTCGAGATACTGCTCACAAATTCATTGTCGGCCGATAGGCTTACTATCGAGATAAAAGATAATGGTCGTGGTATGCCCCCCGAGCAGGTCAGTCAAGTTATAGATCCATTTTACACAACCCGCACAACCCGCAAGGTGGGACTTGGTGTGCCGTTTTTTAAGATGGCGGCCGAGATGTGCGGCGGGAGTTTCCTGATAGAATCGACTGTAGGGGTGGGTACGCAGGTCAAGGCGGTTTTTGTGCCTTCACATGTGGACTGCATGCCACTTGGCGATATGGCCTCAACATACACAGCGCTTATGCAGTGCAACCCCGACATGGACTTCTTATACAGTTACCAAACCGATGGCGAGGGCTTTATAGCTGACACAAGGGAGTTTCGACAGGTGCTCGGTGATGTATCGCTCGGTGAACTTTCGGTGGTAGCGTTTGTGAAGTCATTTATTGAGGAAAATACCGATGAGGCCGAGGCCTCGCAACAACATAACTAATAGAGAGGAAATAAAACACAAATGAAATCTTTAGCAGAACTTCAGACACTTAGAGATGAGATGCGGGTAAAGGTGGGTGTTCGTGAGGATGACTCGGAAAATATCCGCGTTGTTGTGGGCATGGCTACATGTGGTATAGCGGCCGGCGCACGTCCTGTACTGAGTGCTTTTAGCGAGGAAGTTGCCAAGCGTAAACTTGCAAACATTACAGTTGCACAGGCCGGATGTATCGGTGTATGTCAGTACGAGCCGGTAGTTGAGATTTTCCAGCCCGGTAAAGAGAAAATAACCTATGTGAATATGACAGCAGAGAAGGTGGCCAAGATTGTATCTGACCATCTGGTCAACGGGACACCTGTTGCCGAGTACACAATCGGCTCAGTCAAGTAAGGAGGAAACATTAATATGTATCGTTCCACAGTGCTTGTTTGTGGCGGCACCGGCTGTACCTCTTCGGGCAGTGAGACTATAATCTCCACCTTTGAGGCAGAACTTGCCAAAGCGCAGCTACAAGACGAAGTAAAAATTGTGCGCACAGGTTGTTTTGGCCTATGTGCGCTTGGACCCATAGTTGTAATCTACCCCGAGGGTGCTTTCTACTCGATGGTAAAGGTCGAGGATATTGGCGAAATTGTCCAAGAACATCTGCTCAAGGGGCGCATTGTCACCCGTCTGCTTTATTCGGACACCATTGGCGAGGACAACACTATAAAAAGCCTTGACGAGACAGATTTTTATAAAAAGCAAAAGCGTGTTGCCCTACGTAACTGTGGCATCATCGATCCCGAGAACATCCAAGAATACATCGCATATGACGGCTACATGGCGCTGGGCAAAGTGCTCACCGAGATGAAGCCGGCTGATGTTGTTCAGGTGATGAAGGATTCGGGTCTACGTGGCCGTGGCGGCGGTGGTTTCCCCACAGGGCTTAAATGGAGCTTTGCGGCGGCCAACGATGCCGACCAGAAATATGTTGCCTGTAACGCCGACGAGGGCGACCCCGGCGCATTTATGGATCGTTCGGTGCTCGAGGGAGACCCCCATGCACTTATCGAGGCTATGGCTATTGCGGGTTATGCAATCGGTTCTAACCAGGGCTTTGTATATGTTCGTGCAGAGTACCCCATCGCTGTTGATCGTCTAAGAATTGCTATTGATCAAGCTCGTGAAATGGGGCTTTTGGGCAAAAATATATTTGGCACCGGTTTCTCGTTTGACATGGAAATTCGTCTGGGTTCAGGCGCATTTGTATGTGGCGAGGAGACAGCGCTTTTGACCTCTATAGAGGGCAACCGTGGCGAGCCCCGCCCCCGTCCTCCTTTCCCTGCGGTCAAAGGTCTGTTTGGCAAGCCCACTGTGCTTAACAACGTGGAGACCTATGCCAATATCCCACAAATTATCCTAAGAGGTGCCGAGTGGTTTGCCTCTATGGGTACCGAGAAGAGCAAGGGCACAAAGGTATTTGCATTGGGTGGCAAAATCCGCAATACCGGCCTTGTTGAGGTTCCCATGGGCACAACACTGCGTGAAATCATCGAGGAAATCGGCGGTGGTATCCCAGACGGCAAGAAGTTCAAGGCCGCACAGACAGGTGGCCCTTCGGGCGGATGTATCCCCGCACAGCATCTCGACATTGAAATCGATTACGACAACCTCCTGGCCATCGGTTCTATGATGGGTTCGGGCGGTATGATTGTAATGGATGAAGATAATTGTATGGTGGATATCGCCAAGTTCTTCCTTGACTTCACCGTTGAGGAGAGCTGTGGCAAATGTACCCCATGTCGTATCGGCACAAAGCGTCTGTATGAAATCCTTGACCGCATAACAAAGGGACAAGGCGAGATGGGCGACATGGACAAGATGCGCGAGCTTTCCCAGTACATCAAGGAAAATTCGCTCTGTGGTCTGGGACAAACTGCCCCTAACCCCGTGCTTTCGACCATGCATTTCTTCGAGGATGAATATCTTGCCCATATCAAGGACAAGAAGTGTCCCGCAGGTGTGTGTAAGGAGCTTACGAGCATTGTTATCATCCCCGAGAAGTGCAAAGGCTGTACTGCATGTATCAGAGTATGTCCTGTTGATGCCATCGCGGGCAAGGTCAGAGAGCCCCACACCATCGATCAAGACAAGTGTATCAAGTGCGGAGCCTGTTTCGAGAAATGTAAATTTGCCGCCATCGTGCGTCAGTAAAGAAAGGAGTGTACCAACATGGCTAATGTAAATATAAAAATCAATGGTATGCCCTTGTCTGTACCCGAGGGCAGTACAATATTGGAGGCCGCTCGCCTTCATAATATCCGCATCCCAACCTTGTGTTACCTCAAAGAGATAAACGAAATCGGCGCTTGCCGTATGTGTCTTGTAGAGGTAAAGGGAGCACGCAGTGCGGCTGCCGCCTGTGTTCATCCTGTAAACGAGGGCATGGAAATAATCACAAACAGTGAAAAAATCCACACCTCCCGCCGCACCTCGCTCGAGCTTATTCTCTCGACCCACCGCCGCGTATGTCTGTCATGTGTGCGCAGTGGCAACTGTGAGCTTCAAGCACTGTGCCAAGAGTACGGCGTGGAAAACGAAAACAAGTATGTGGGCGAATTCCCCCACTACGAAATAGACACCACCGCCCCCCACATGATCAGAGACAACAGCAAATGTATCCTTTGTCGCCGCTGTTCTGCCGTGTGTGACCGCAATCAAGAGGTAGGCGTAATCGGCCCTAACAACCGTGGTTTTGAAACCCATATCGGTTGTGCATTTGAACTGGGTCTGGGTGAAGTGTCCTGTATCTCCTGCGGACAGTGTATCAATGTCTGTCCCACAGGTGCACTCACCGAGCGTGACCAGACACAACTCGTTTGGGATGCCCTCAACGACCCCACAAAGCATGTTGTAGTGCAGACCGCTCCCTCGGTTCGTGCAGGGCTCGGCGAGGAATTCGGTATGCCTATCGGCACCGATGTAGAGGGCAAGATGGCCGCATCACTGCGCCGTTTGGGCTTTGATGGCGTGTTCGATACCGATTTCTCGGCCGACCTCACCATCATGGAGGAGGCCAACGAGCTTATCGAGCGTGTCACCACAGGCGGTGTGCTCCCCATGATCACCTCATGTTCCCCCGGTTGGATCAACTTCTGTGAGCACTATTACCCCGAGATGATCCCCCATCTGTCGAGCTGTAAGAGCCCGCAACAGATGTTCGGCGCTATGATAAAGACTTGGTATGCCAATAAAAACAACCTTGACCCCAAGGATATTGTTTCGGTATCCATTATGCCTTGTACCGCCAAGAAGGTTGAGGCAGGGCGTGATAATCAGTCGGCCGCAGGCGCAGGCATCCCCGATGTCGATGTGGCACTTACCTCTCGTGAGCTTGCCCGCATGATTCGCCGTGCAGGTCTTGACTTTGTGTCACTTCCCGATGAAGATTTTGACAACCCGCTGGGTGAGTCCACAGGCGCAGGCGTTATATTCGGTGCTACCGGTGGCGTTATGGAGGCTGCACTCCGCACCGCTGTTGAGTGGATTTCGGGCAAGTCGGGTGGGCCTATAGAGTTTGCTGAGGTGCGTGGCACCGAGGGCATCAAGGAGGCCTCCTATACCGTGGGTGACCTCACCGTCAATGTAGCGGTGGCCTCGGGGCTTACCAATGCTAAGAAGGTTATCGAGATGGTCAAATCGGGCGAAAAGCAGTATCACTTCATCGAGTTCATGGCCTGCCCCGGCGGTTGTGTAAACGGTGGTGGCCAGCCCATCCAACCCGGTGAGATTCGCAATACTGTCGATATTCGCACCCTGCGTGCCGGTGCTCTCTACCGCAACGACAGCGCAAAGAGTGTGCGTCGCAGTCATGAGAACAGCATGATAAAGAAGGTTTATGATGAGTTCCTTGAGAAACCCGGCAGTCATGTTGCACACAAGGTGCTACACACCAAGTACACCGCTAAGACAAGATTCTAAGCATAAATATAAGCGCAGAAGTCGATTGGCTTCTGCGCTTTTTTTATTTATCTCAATCATCCTTCCCATGCTGATGACCGTTGCCGTTTTGTGGGGCGTTGCCGTGTTGTCCACCACTACCGTGGGGTGTATTGTAATCATCAATATCAAGCTCGCCATCACTTTCAATGAGCTCACGAATTACACCCATAGGCAGGTGAGACATATCCTCTATGGTGACCGTGGGGTCAATCTCTTGCAGTTCCAAAAAAGCGCGGTATTTACCAAAAGATATAGAAAGATTGTCTGCGTCATGTTTTAGCTCATTGTATGAGGAAAAACAGTGGACATTTTCGCCCGCAAATGAACAAGCATTTATATTGTCAATCATTTCATCGCTATTTTCATCGGTGTTTGAAATGACGGTGATTTCGGTATAGTTGTCGTTATACTGCTCAAATTCGTCAGAGCTCTCCAAGGTTTCGATGGCCTCAATATAGTTAAGATGGGTAAGCTTTACAGAATTGACTATGAGGTCGGCATCGGCATTTGAGGGTGTGACCGAAATCACCCGATCAAAGCGATTTACCTCAATTTCTATCGAGGGGTTTATGTCGATGGAGATATATGACACGGGGGTGAAATATATCACGCCGGTCACGATAAGGGCAATCATGGCCACGGCCGGCGCTATCCCCCAAAAGATAGGCAGAGTTTTTTTGTTTTTTGATACCACATTATTAAAAGTGTTAAATTTGAGGGAGGGCTCGGCATGAACTTCATCAAAAGCATTTTTTATCTTTTCATTCATGAATATCCCCTCCTAACGTGGTTTTAAGTAGCTCTCGCCCACGTGATAGCAATGTGTAAACCGTGTTCACATTCTTTTGTAGCATCACTGCAATATCCACCGCCGAGTACCCCTCAAAATAGTGCAGATATATGACGATTTTATATTTTTGGGGCAAGGCCAATACCGCCTGTCGCACATAAAAATTTTCGTCCGAAATACTACCGCCCGAAATCTGCGCCACCTCGTCTATAGACACGGTATTTTTGCGAAAGAAATTTCGCAGTAAATCCTTACATTCATTTATAGTTATACGTATAAGAAAGGCTTTTTTGTGCTCTTCACTTTCGAACTGAGCAGAACTTTTATAGTATTTCAAAAATACATTTTGAAATACATCCTCGGTGTCGGATTCGTTTTTTAGATAGAGTATACAGATGCGTTTTAGGGTATCCGCATACATCTCAATAGCCGATTGTAAGTCCTGCTCAGTCCTCATAGGTTATCCTTTTGTGAGTTTTCTATTTAGCGGGCAAAGCCGTGGCCTCCGCCTTGGTGTTTACCTCTGCCGAGGAAAGCGCCGACATTGTCACAGATGCCATCATTGTCACTGTCAACATAGCCACCACCAAGTCCCAGGCCATCGCCGAGGTTGTCACAAACGCCATCGCCGTCGCTGTCGGGACAATTGACATGGATACCTGTGCCATAGTTGTCACAAATACCGTTGCCGTCATTGTCAATATAACCGCCACCAAGGCCGGCACCCGAGCCTGCATGATGCCTGCCACCGCCACCGCCACCCCATGCCAAAGCCGAAGTGCTACCGATAGCCAAACTCATGGCCACTGCCACTGCAATAAAAGCTGTTTTTTTCATAATCTCATTCCTCCGTGAATAGTGTGTGAAAATCAAGTTTCATATATAATACGAATGAGAAAAGAAAATCCTTTCATAAAGCACAATTTTTTTTATTATATTATTTATTGCGTAGTTTGACAAGCGTTATATCTTTAGATTTTCTGCAAACTGTCGATAGTAGATATAAGTAAGCTATAACAAATAAAAACCGAAAGGATGTATGAACATGGCAAACTTCCCGACCCCACATATAAAAGCTACCCCCGACGATTTTGCAAAAACTGTGCTCATGCCGGGAGATCCCCTGCGCTCCCGCCATATCGCCCAAAATTACCTACAAGATGCCCATCTCGTAAACGATGTGCGGGGGATACAGGGCTACACAGGCACATGGCAGGGCGTGCCGGTCTCGGTTATGGCCAGCGGTATGGGTATGCCCTCCATGGGGATATACAGCTATGAACTTTTCACCACTTTCGAGGTGGAAAATATCATCCGCATCGGTTCTTGTGGCAGTTTTCGTGACGATGTAAATGTGCGGGATATTGTCATCGCTCAAGGGGCCTCGACAGATTCGAACTTTGCAAAACAATACGGCCTACCGGGAAGTTTTGCCCCCTTGGCCGATTATGGTCTTATCTGTGCCGCCGTGGAGCAGTGCAAAAAATTGGACGTGCCCTATCACGTGGGCAATGTGCTGTCGAGTGATATATTCTACAACGCCAACCAAAACGCCAACCGCCTGTGGGCAGATATGGGACTGCTTTGTGTGGAGATGGAGGCCGCCGCCCTCTACTGCAACGCCGCCAAGACAGGTGGCAAGGCACTGGGCATATTCACGGTGTCGGACAACGTATTCACGGGTGAAAGCCTATCAAGTGACGACCGCCAAAGCTCATTTGGGCAGATGATGGAGGTTGCACTGGGCGTGGCAATTAGTAATTAAGGGGCAGGGCTAATGGTGTTGCCTTGTGACAATTTGGTATTTAAGGGCAAAGGTCAAGAGCATCCATGTGGGTGCTCTTGACCTTCTCTACCCTTATCCGAAAATTATTTTAATGGCTCGGAACGCATACAATGCGTTCCCTACATGCCATTGCCCTTAAAGCTTATCCAAAAAACGATGCCAGCGGTGCCACCACGTCGTACAATGCCTTTATGGCGGCATTAAGTTCCTCGACATCTATAGCCAGTATGTTCTCCTGTGCTATGCGCAGGGTTTCGTCGAAATTGGCGACCGAGCCGGCCAAATCCAGCGAGGCCAGATGCTGTGCGGCTATGTTGAGATTTTGTGCCACCTCACTTAGTTGGGCGAGCAGGGGGGTGATTTGCAGGAAAAGTGCCACCAATATGACGACCGTAGCAACACTTGCCAGAGTGCAAAATCCAAGCAAGGAACAAAGGCGGCGGGTTAATTTCTCCTGTGATTTGGCGGTTTGTTCCATTCGCTCCAGTATGGCGACTACCTCGGTATTTTGGGTGGTTTGTGGGGCGTTGTTGGTTTCTAACATATGTGGCACGTCCTTTCCGCTTATTTTGCGTATATTTTGTGTGATTGTGCTGTCATGTTAAACCTGCGTGGCCGTCAGCTCAAAAAACTGCGCCGACACAAACCCCGCAAGGTCATGAGGGTTTATACAAAGCTGTAAACCGATGCGCCCCGCACTCACCATCATTCGGTCAAGCCCCATGGCCTCCTCGTGTATAAATGTGGGGTAGGCTTTTTTCATGCCAATGGGCGAACAACCACCCCGCACATAACCCGTGAGCTTTTGCAGTTCGCCAAGGGGTGCCATGGTGATACTCTTCTCACCCGCCGCTCTCGCCGCTTTTTTAAGGTCGAGTTCATCGGCCACGGGTATCACAAAGACATAATAATCCCGCCCCACCCCCTTGGTGAGCAGTGTTTTATAGACCTGCGAGGGGGGCGCACCCACCTTCTTTGCCACCGATACCCCATCAATGTCCCCACCTGTCTCATATGACAGGGTGTCGAACGATATGCCCCCCGCCTCCAACAGGCGCAGGGCGTTTGTTTTGTTGTCCTTTGGCATGGTGTGCTCCCCTCGCTGTGTTGTCACTATAATTGTACCGCCGAGGGTGGGGGCTTGTCAACTGCAAAAATTGTGATCGCCTATAACGGTTATAACCGGGCGAGAATGCATAAACTCATCGCTTGTCTTATCGGGGTTGAAATAAAACACCGCCCCACCCGAGGGATCCCAACCTGTCATGGCATCGGTCGCCGCCCGCTTGGCGCTCTCCTCGACAGGTTTTTCAAACTGGCCATCCACCACGGCGGTAAAGGCTTTGGGCTGATAAATAACCCCCGACACGGTATCGGGGAAGGAGGGGTGCTTTACACGGTTGAGCACCACCGCCCCCACCGCCACTTGACCTGTGTAGGGTTCGCCTCTGGCCTCGGCCGAGATTATGCGGGCGAGCAGGTCGATATCGGCCTGGCTGTAGCTCCCCACACCGTTTGTGACCGCCGAGAGGTTTTCCGAGGAAATACCCATTGACGAGAGTGTGACGGGACCTGCAATGCCATCGACCCGCAAGCCAAGGTTTTTTTGAAAATCTTTGACAGCCGAGGCCGTACCCGAACCGTAAATGCCATCGACCGCACCATCGTAATACCCCCAATTTTTGAGCTTTTGTTGCATCTGTTTGACCGAATCGCCACGGCTACCCTGCTTTAACACAGAGGAAGTGGTGACGGCCTCCTCGTAAGGCGATAAAGAATCCCCCTCTACCTGTCCTACCATCATCAAAAAGGCGATGACCACCAAATTCAGCGCACCTATCACCAACACACGCATTATAATTTTCAAATTCTCAGACATATAAAAACTCCCTTCAAGCCGTTTTTTATAATTTTTTCCTAAAACAGCCCGTGTATCCCTCCAAAAGTAACCGACATATCAAAAAAATCATACAATGGGGTAAGAGAGCATTTACAGGCCAACACGGGAGGGAAAGTCATGGAACTTATACTGGTAATAGTTGGATATACGGCTATTTTGACGGTTTGTTATTTTATAGGGGAGCATTTGGGAAGAGGGAGATGGATAACCCCGACTGTGCCGACCGATAACAGCGATCGGGATAAATTTGCAAAGGAAGAACCCGCCCCCCAAAGCGAAAAGGAGCGAGCAAGCGAAGAACAACCGCCAA
Organism: uncultured Oscillospiraceae bacterium; assembly: GCA_964370005.1. Classification (GTDB taxonomy): domain Bacteria; phylum Bacillota; class Clostridia; order Oscillospirales; family Ruminococcaceae; genus Heteroruminococcus. The sequence continues at coordinate 7,254 of CAYJGR010000035.1, read as the reverse complement.
GCGACACCCCACCACTCGAGGCCGAGGTGCTACCCAACCCCGAGCAGGTGGTGCGGGAACTTGGCGAACAAATAGAGGGCTTTGCCCGAAATGTGGCCAAGGAATTTGGAGTGGAACTTGGCGAGTTTGCCACATATTCGAGCGTGAGCAAGGGGGAAAAGGGCGGGGTAGAGTTTGTGGATTTGGAGGAGCGATAAGGGAAATTAGTAGTTAGTAATTATTGCATCGCTTGGCGATAATCTTATATTTCAGGGCATTGGGCGGTAGGTGGGTGGTTGTCTCGCATCTTTCACGCTCATGGTGCGGCTTGGTGCGCACGTACATCAGCCCGAGGGCCAAGCGACGCCCACGGGCATAAGTACGCAC
>CAYJGR010000035.1:0-6788 GCA_964370005.1 uncultured Oscillospiraceae bacterium | reverse complement strand
AGGTGAGAAATTATATATGGCAAAGACAAAGGTCAAGGACAACCGTGTGGGTGTCCTTGGCTCGTCCTCATTTCTCTGGCACATATTCGGCAATATCTTCTAATTTGCACTCTAAAATATTACACAACTTATTCAGCGTTTTAGTTTCTGTGTTTTTATTCGCCTTTAGCCGTTTGACTGTTTTGTTATCAATTCCGCATTTTTCTCTCAAAAAATATGTGGTAACCCCTTTTTGTTCCATAACAATCCAAAGTTTATCAAAAACTATCATAATACACCCCCATAATATCTTGACATAATGATATTATGGGGGTTATAATCATCATAAATAAGGGGATATAATCCCCTTAAAGCCCAAATTTAGGAGGATTATTATGCCCGACTATAAATCAATGTACTTAAAGATGATGGTAGCCACTGAAGTTGCAATGAATATTCTTATTGATGCACAACGTGAATGTGAAGAAAAATACATATCAGCGCCCGAAAGTGTGGCAAATTTAAGCTTAGTTAGAAATGAACAAGAAGATAGCGGTGTATCACCGGATACAACTCCATCATCACCTTGATGATCGAGTTGCGATAAGCTCTTTAGGGGACGGTAGGTAGGATTAAGCGGCAACGTTTCGGAACGCATCGGGTGCGTTCCCTACAGGGGCTTTGCCATTGACCTTAACTAATGTCTAACATCTAATCTCTAAAAACTAAATGCCCCTCGGCATAAATCCGAGGGGCGGGGCTGTTGCAAATAATTTTCCTCTTAGTTCTGGGGAGCGGCACTCTGGTACTTCGAGGGGTTGATTTTAACACCGGGACCCATTGTGGTGGCCAGCACGCAGGAGCGGACATACTGTCCCTTTGCGGCCGAGGGCTTTGCCTTTACAACAGCGCCCATGAGGGTGTCAAAGTTCTCGGTCAACTTCTGGGAACCAAACGACACCTTGCCGATGGGGCAGTGGATGATGTTTGTCTTGTCCAGACGATACTCGATTTTACCTGCCTTGGCCTCGGTTACGGCACGACCGGCATCGGGGGTAACAGTACCGGCCTTGGGGCTGGGCATAAGACCACGGGGGCCCAGCACCTTACCCAAACGACCGACAAGACCCATCATGTCGGGGGTGGCAACAACTACATCGAAATCAAGCCAGTTTTCTTTTTGGATTTTATCCACCATGTCCTCAGCGCCAACAAAATCAGCACCGGCGGCCTTGGCGGCATCGGCGGCATCGCCCTTACAAAGAGCAAGTACACGCACATCTTTACCTGTACCATTGGGTAGAACTACAGCGCCACGAACCTGCTGGTCAGCATGGCGAGAGTCAACACCCAAACGGATGTGAACTTCAACAGTCTCATCAAATTTTGCCTTAGCGGTCTTTACACAAAGCTCCATGGCCTCGTTTGCGTCGTACAATTTCAGATGCTCCACCAAAGCGGCGCTCTCATTATATTTTTTACCGTGTTTCATAACACTTTCTCCTCCTTATGAGTGGTAAATAACGGATGTCTTTCCTCCCACTCGGGGAGATCAGTCTACTACCTCAACACCCATGCTACGGGCTGTACCTGCGATCATGCTTGCAGCTGTATCAATGTTTGCCGCATTAAGATCTTTCATCTTGGTTTCGGCAATTTGCTTTAGCTGTTCACGGGTGATGGTGCCAACCTTTGTTTTGTTGGGCACGCCCGAACCGCTTTGCAGATTGATTGCCTTCTTGATTAAAACCGCCGCAGGGGGGGTTTTTGTGATGAATGAGAAGTTGCGATCGGCGTAAACAGTGATGACAACAGGGATTATAAGTCCCATATCATTCTTTGTACGCTCGTTGAACTCCTTTGTAAAGGACATGATATTGACACCATGCTGACCCAAAGCGGGACCAACAGGGGGTGCCGGAGTGGCCTTTCCGGCCGGTATTTGTAGCTTGATATAGCCAATTACCTTCTGAGCCATTTTTTTGCACCTCCAAAATAAGTGGTAAAAAGTCTCCACACAGCTCGTTGTGGGACTTTTTTTGTTCGGGACACATTTTGCCCCTCCCACAGTCGCCTCACATCATAAGCGTGCGACTTTTAACATCATTCCACCAAAGGTTCTACTTGATCGAGCTCCAGCTCTACGGGGATTTCCTTGCCCATCATGGATACGGTAACCTTTGTCAGACCCTTTTCGGCGTCGATGGAGTCCACCACGCCCACAAAGCCCTCAAGATAACCGTCCACAACTGTGACAGAATCACCCTCGTTGTAGCCAAGTACGATTTCTTTGACCTCTACGCGGAATTTAGAAATTTCCTCCTCTGTCAGGGGTACCGGCTTGGTGCTGGAACCCACAAACCCTGTGACACCTCGGATGTTGCGCACTACATACCAACTGTCATCGGTGAGGATCATTTTGATCAAAACATAACTTGGGAAGAGTTTGCGTTCCACTTCCACCTTTTTGTTATTTTTAATTTCGATCACGGTTTCGGTGGGAATTTTGACCTCCAAAATCAGGTCATGAAGCTTGCGGTTTTCCACGGCATTTTCTATGCTTGTAGCTACCTTGTTTTCATATCCCGAATAAGTATGCACAACATACCATCTTGCATCTTCGGCCAATTGTGTTCCCTCCTTTTTATAAAATAAATTTGCCGTTCAGTTAGATGGATTTAAGAAGCATATCCACCAAGGCGGTAAGCAGCATGTCCAGCCCACCAACAACAGCACCTGCAATCACAACAAACATGATTACAACGCCTGTGTTGTTAAGAATTTGTTTCTTAGAGGGCCATGCCACTTTCTTCACTTCGCCCTTCATATCTCTAAAAGAGCGAGCGATGCGTTTTAAGACATTGGGCTTTTTGGCTGTTTCAGACATAATAGCCCCTCCTTACTTTGTTTCTTTGTGAGCGGTGTGCTTGCGACAGAAACGGCAATACTTGCTCATTTCCAGACGGTCAGGATCATTCTTTTTGTTCTTCATTGTGTTGTAGTTGCGTTGTTTGCACTCGGTACAAGCCAATGTGATTTTGACTCTCATGTCGGCACCTCCTGTGTGTTCGGATTTTTTTGCCTCCCTCGTGGGGAAAACTCTTTTTTTTGCGCACAAAAAAAGAACCCCCGTAAGAGGTGTCAATATCATAGCACTTCTTTGGGGTAAAAGTCAAGGGTTTTTGGGATAAAACAAGGGATTTTTAAGGTTTTTTTACCTTGCCACCACCACACAGGACATATTGTGGATAAATACAACCCCGACCTCTAAATATTGGGGGAGGATATCATAAAGTCGACACGGGGGGCGCCCCTCTACAGCACATTTGCCATATTCCCTCTAATTTTTGTCCCATAACACGCATACCACGGACTACCCCCACATATATTTTTACCAAATGAATTTGAGCGAGGAGAGGTAAGCCCATGGAGCTAATTTTAAGCAAACAGCCCGTTTTTATACACGAGACATTGCTCGAAGCCGACCTTGAACAGTCGGTCGAATGTGACGTACTTCTGCCCGACTACTGCCCCGACATCCAAAAGATACTCAAATGTACCCTTTCCCCCATGGTGTCCCGCCGTGAGGTGGATGGGGAGCGCCTTGTACTTGAAGGCATGTGCCTTGCCACGGTCTATTACCGCAATCCGGCGGGGGATTTGTGCCGTAGTGAGTACAAAGTCCCCTTCTCCAAGACGGCAGAACTGCATGAGGAGGCCATCTGCCCCATCATCTCGGTACAAAGCAGTTGCTCCTATGTAAATTGTCGTGCCGTAAGCAGTCGTCGCATCGACATCCGTGGGGCTATAAACCTGCGGGTCTGCGTCAACAACATGAAGGAGGAACAGGCCGTGACCTCGGCAGGGGGCATGGGTATGCAACTACGCCAACAGGTGCGAAAAGCCACCCGAGTGCTCATGCAGACCTGTAAGGCCATTTCACTGTGTGAGGACATGGAACTGCCCGAAAACAAAGGCGGTGTGGGAGCAATTTTGCGTGTGGGCGCTACCGCTAAACTGCTCGACTGCAAAATCTTGGCCGGCAAAATAATCCTGCGGGGTGAGGCCACGGTCAATTTCCTTTACCGCAACCTTGAGGGTAGTTGTGAGACCATGGAATTTGTCATGCCTATAAGTCAGATGCTCGACTGCGAAAAGGCCGACGACGCCTGCGAATGCTTTGCCCGCCTAAGTGTGCAAAATGCCTTTGTCGAAAAACGCTGTGAAACCCATGGGGATGAGCATCTTTTGAGCATCAGCTGTAATGTCAACGCCCATATACAGGTACATAAGGACTATGAGGCGCTGTCGGCAAGTGATTGCTACTCCACCCAATACGAATGCGGTTGCCAAACCCGCATGACAAATACCCTTGCACTTTCCCAGACCATTGACCGCTGTTTTATGTATCGTGACAGAATGGAATTACCACAAGGGGTCAGCCGTGTGGTGGATTTGTGGTGCCAAATTGTGGATTACAATGTGCGTTTTGAGGGGTGTGATGCCCTTATCATGGGTAAACTGTGCATATCACTGTTTGCATGTGAGACCGGCGATGAGGTCGAATACTTTGAGAAGATGGTTGAGTTTGAAGACCGCATACCGCTCGGGGAAGAGACGGCGGCACAGGGCGGGGTCATATTCAATCCAAACCTGCGTGTGGCAAGTCAGGGGTACAATTTCGGCAGTGATTGCACGCTGGATGTGAGATGTGAAATAGGGGTGAGCGGATGTGTGTACAGAAGTTGCAACACCTCTATGATATATGAACTGAGTTTGAGTGAGGATCGCCCCAAACAACACAAGGTGGAAAAGGGTCTTTATGTATGCATGGCCGAGACCGGTGAGGAGTTGTGGGATATCGCCAAGAGGTACAACACCAGTATAGAGGGCATTATGGAGGAAAATGAACTGACAGCCGAGGCGGTGCAAAAGCGTACCATGCTCATTGTGCCGGTGCTTTAGGTGACAACCACATAAATATAGGGGGAGGATTTGAGAATTGGAATACAAAACCATTTACGAAGATATAGCCAAACGCACCCAAGGGGATATATATGTGGGTGTGGTGGGGCCGGTGCGAACCGGTAAATCCACATTTATAAAGCGATTTATGGAGACACTTGTACTGCCCAACATCCCACAACAAGCCGTGCGGGAACGTGCAGTGGATGAACTGCCCCAAAGCGCCGCCGGACGCACCATAATGACCACCGAACCAAAATTCATACCCGAGGAATCGGTGCGGGTGGAGCTGGATGAGGCGGCTTCATTTAATCTGCGCATGATAGACTGTGTGGGGTATATCGTGCCCAGTGCGCTTGGGTATATAGAGGATGACAACCCCCGCATGGTTATGAGTCCTTGGTTTGATAGGGAAATCCCTTTTAATATGGCGGCCGAGATTGGCACACGCAAGGTCATAAGTGAGCATAGCACCATCGGCCTTGTGGTGACCACCGATGGCAGTATCAGCGATATTCCCCGAAACGAATACGCCGAGGCCGAGGAGCGGGTTGTATCGGAACTTAGGGAACTGGGCAAACCCTTTGCCGTACTGCTCAACTGCCAAAATCCCCGCAGTCCCGCCGCACGTGAGCTAAAAGAGCAACTGGAGGAGCGGTATGATGCCCCCGTGGTGGCGGTAAACTGCCTTGAACTCGACGAGGGGGATATAAGGGAGATACTTGACCAGGTGCTGTATGAATTTCCCATGAGGGAATTGTCGGTCGATTTGCCCCACTGGGTTATGTCACTCGAGCGGGGGCACTGGCTACGTACCGCCGTGTACAGTCAGGTGAGGGTGACGGCACAGGGTATGGAGCGTATGCACCATGTGCGCACCCGCGCCAAGATATTGCAGGAATGTGAGTACATCACAGCGGTGCGCCAACCCTCTATAGACCTTGGCAGTGGTACCGCCCGCATCAGCATAGAATTACAGGCCGATTTATTCTATAAAGTGCTGGGCGAGGCCACAGGGCTTGAAGTGGGCGGTGAAGAGGGTCTATTCCCCTGTATGATAGAGCTTGCCAAGATGAAAAAGGAATACGAGCGGGTGCGGGGTGCGCTTGAGGAGGTGCAGGCCACAGGCTACGGCATTGTGATGCCCACCATGGAGGAACTACACCTTGAAGAACCCGAGATTGTAAAACAGGGTGGCCGTTATGGTGTGAGGTTGCGGGCGAGTGCGCCGTCTATTCACATGATGCGAGCCGATATTCTCACCGAGGTATCACCCGTAGTGGGCAGTGAAAAGCAGTCTCAAGAGCTCGTGCTATATCTATTGGGTGAGTTTGAGGAGAACCCCCATAAGATTTGGGAATCGAATATATTCGGCAAAAGCCTGCATGAGCTGGTCAATGAGGGGCTACACAACAAGCTTTACCGTATGCCGACCGATGCCCGACTGAAGATGCAGGAGACCATAGAGCGCATAATTAATGAGGGGTGCTCGGGGCTGATTTGTATTATTTTATAGAGGGCAGATTGGCGGAGGAGAGAGGAGGGGTTTAAGGGCAATTAGGAGTTAGGAGTTAGGAATTAAGGGCAGAATGGATTTGCAATTAAAATGTTTTGCTTTTTAGAAACACATAAAATAATTGCATCATAAGAGAGGACATATCATCCATTTGGCTTATTCCACATTCTACAAACAGCTTATACAATGTGCTTTGCGGGGATAAGATATCATTTCGTATCCACATTCCCATTCCAAAGTGAAACATGTCCAAATTTTCATAATCACAGCTTGTAAATTCCAATAAGGCTTTTTCACTTAAGAGTTTCTCCATTGCGGAGAAACTCTT
>CAYJGR010000034.1:3067-24244 GCA_964370005.1 uncultured Oscillospiraceae bacterium | reverse complement strand
TTGTTTTTTTGTAGATATTTGGGGTAAATACCGCCCCTGACTGCCTGCAAACCCGCATGAGTACTTGATTTTTTGATAAGTTATGTATCGCCACGCACACCAAGCCCCAGCCCATTTCGGGTTGGGGCTTTTTTCTGCACTCCCACAAAGTATCCTCTACACCAAAGGTGCCGGCACCTGTACTTGTACTTCAAATTTGCATGTCTGTCGAATATCATCAGACTGCTCTTGCCTTTTAAGTACCCCATGTACTGCGATACGCTTAGGTATAGGGGGATTTCTACGAGCATATGAACATGATCTTTACGGCACTCTGCTGATATTATTTTTATTTTTTTACGCTCACTTAGCTCTCTTAATATCTTTCCAACGTCTGCTTTGATTTGTCCATATATTGCTTGCCTACGATACTTTGGCACAAATACTATGTGGTATTTGCAGCTCCACTTTGTGTTGCACTTACACTTCAAGCCTAATTGTCACCTCGAACGCCTTGTCCTCCACTGTGACGCGGTAACTTTTATAGCTATATTTTGGGGTGGCAATCTGCCTCGCTATGGCCTGGAGCTCTTTTCTTTGCTCTGCATACAGGTCCCGGGCCTGCTCAACCGTGACCGCCGCAAAGCGCAGTTTGTCCCCTTGGCCAAGTTGGGCTATGCGGGGGAGGTCGGTGCTAATCACTGTGGCGATTTTGGTATATCCCCCTGTGGTTTGACGGTCAGCCATCATTATAATGGGCTGTCCATCCTGTGGCACTTGCACCGCACCAAATGCGATGCCGTCCGAGATTATATTGGCATCCCCCACATGCTCTATCTTCTGTCCACACAAGCGGTAGCCCATGCGGTCGTTTGCACCCACAGTGTACTCGCTTTGTAGGAAGGTCTTTAGACCATTCTCGGTAAAATGCCCCTGCTGAGGCCCGAGTGTGACCCGAATGGGCTCGTCTTTTTTTATGGGAATGGGGAGATTTCTGCCCGAGAGCGTCAACACCTCGCTCGGGCAAGAGTGGAGTGGTATTCGATCGCCTGCGGTAAGACCACGCTGGAACGCCCCACCCAAATCCACCTTGAGGTAGGTCGAATGACTGCCCAAAAGCTCGGGCAAATCAAATCCTCCCCACACCGCCAGATAGGTGCGGCAATGCCCCGTGCCGATGTCCAGCACGTCACCCGCCTTTACGGCATGAGCTGTATAAAGAGGCAGGGGGCGACCGTTTAGATGGGGGGTGAAATCTCCCCCCGCAATCGCTATCAAGGTGTTTTTGGTAAACTCGATGCAGGGCCCCGTTATGGTCGTTTCAATGGTGGCGGTCTCTATGGGATTGCCCACCAACATATTGGCTATGGCGTGGGAATAGCTGTCCATCGCACCACAGGTGGGTATGCCGTACTGCTGATATCCCACCCTGCCCATGTCCTGTATGGTGCTGAGCATACCACCCTGTTTTACAATTATGCTCACCGCCTGCCACCCCCTTTGGAAATGGCCTCATACTCGTCGGGAGAAATGGCATAAAACTTAATATACTGCCCGGGTTTTAGCACCGTAGGGGGCGAGTGCCCGGCATCAATCAGTTGTATGGGGGTGCGGCCTATGAGTTGCCAACCGCCGGGCGACGACAGCGGATATATGCCGGTCTGCTCCCCTGCTATGCCGACCGAACCGGCCTGTATTTTCATCCTTGGGGTGGCAAGTCTTGGGGTGGCAAGGGCGGGATCCATGCCGCCGAGGTAGGGGAACCCCGGGGTAAACCCCAGCATATATATTAGGTACTGCGGACGGGTGTGGCGCAAAATCACCTCGTCCAAACTAAGCCCGCTGTGCTCGCTTACGGTTTGCAAATCGGGGCCGTGCTGTCCGCCGTAACACACAGGTATTCTCACCACCTCGCACTTTTGTGGGGTGGTGTCCTCCATTATGTCGCAAAGCAGTGAGCGAATGACGCCCACAAGTTCAGCATATCCCACAAGTTCGGGGCGGTAACACACCATCAGTGCACGGTAGGTCGGCACCGACTCCAAAAACCCCACAGGAGGACTGTCCGACATGCGGGTGTGCAGTCGGTGCACAATGCTGTTTATATCGGGATCGATGCTGTCGCCAAATTCGACGCTGAGTGCACAATCTCCGAGAGGGAAAAACTTGACATTATCCATTGAAAAGCCCGCCCAAATTCACTATTTCCACCCCTGCCGAGGTTAGGGCATCGCGTATAAGTTTCACCTGCTCCACCGCCTCGGGGTTGTCGCCGTGTACACATATCGAGTCGACCTCTATCTCAACCGTATTGCCGTTTATGCTTTGCACACTGCCTTGGGTCACCATTTGTATTATGCGTTTGCGAGTGATTTCGGGGTCGTGAATTACCGCACCCGCAACACTGCGTGGTACGAGTTGTCCATCGTCGGTATAGGCACGGTCGGCAAACACTTCACTTGCGGTGCGCAAACCGCACAGTTTCCCCATGGAGATCATATAACTGCCCGACAATCCGAGCACTATGAGCTCGGGATTTACGGCGGCTATGCCCTCGCATATTGCCAGAGCCAGCTCTTTATCGGCCGAGGCCATATTGTACAGCGCACCGTGGAGTTTGACGTGTTGTAGCGCCACCCCCTGTGCCGCCGCCATGCCGCTTAGCGCCCCGATTTGGTACTGGACATAAGCACGGGCTTCGTCGTGGGTTATATTCATATTTCGGCGGCCAAACCCCATAAGGTCGGGCAGGCCCGGGTGTGCCCCCACCGCCACATTATGTGCCTTTGCATCAGCGATGCTTTGCCCCATGACAAGCGGGTCGCCGGCATGATAGCCACAGGCGATATTGGCCGAGCTCACATACTGCATAACATCCGAGTCGAGCCCCATTTTGTACGCACCGAAACTCTCGCCCAAATCCGAGTTGAGATCAATCCTTGCCATGTTGTTTATCTCCTTGATGCAGTGCGGGGTAAACTATGCCGTCCTTCATGACAAAATCGCACTCGCTGATAGCATCCTCGTCCCGCATAATATCTCGATGCCATGCGGCAATGTCGGCAAATTTGCCCGCCTCGATACTGCCGATTTTATCCCCCACCCCGAGTATGTCGGCGTTTACACTCGTGGCTGCCGCCAAGGTGCGCAGGGGATCTATCCCCGCCCTTATCCAGCTTTGGAATTCGTACCAGCTCTCGTAGCACTGGTGTACCGACACAAAATCAGTGCCGTAGCCAAGGCGAATATTGCTCTTTGCAATGATTTCACGTCCCCGCTTTAGGCGGTCGGCGTATTTTATCAATTTATCACGGAAGTGAGGCTCTTTTTTCTCAAGGTTTGCAGGATCAAGGTCTATAATTTCGTTGTAGGGACAGAAGGTGGGTACAAGGTAGGTATCGGTTTTCTCGAACATTTCGGCCGTCTCCTCGTCCATAAGTGCGCCGTGCTCCATGCCTGTTATGCCAAAAGATATCAGCTTTTGCATATGTTTGGGCGCATAGACATGTGCCGTTGTAGGCTTGTGCATGTTGTGGGCGGTGGTGATGATGGCCTCTATCTCCTCGTCACACATATGGCAGTCCTCGGGGCCGTCGTTGGGGGTCGAAAACCCGCCCGATAAGAACAGTTTTATAAAGTCTGCACCGTATTTTATGTCACGGCGCACGGTGTGACGGAAAAAGTCCGCCCCACTGCCGATGGAGGGTAGCGAGAGGGCGTCGGACAGGTGGGGATTGTTTGCAAACTTTTGGCTGGCGTCGGCGTGACTGCCGGGACTGCCCAGCATATGAAATGTAACCACCATGCGAGAACCGTGAAAATATCCCGCCTCTATCGCGCGTTTTACATCTATGATGCCGTAACCACGGTTGGAAATCGAATGAGCACGTATTGTGGTAAAGCCACGCTCAAGGGTGCGCTGTGCCGTGTGCAAACTGGCAAGGTTGTTCCAGGTCTCGGAGCGCAGAATAATGTCATGATAATCCTCCCACCGAAATATATCGGGGTGGATGTGGGCATCTATAAGCCCCGGCGTGACGGTGAGATGTGAGAGATCTATAATCTCGGCATCTTTATCTCGACTGAGATTTTGCCCCACCTCGGATATGAGGTTGCCCCTGACCGAGATTTCCATATTTTGCAGGAGTTCCATGCGTTTTCCGTCAAATAGCTTGCCACAAATAATAATGCGTTGTTTTTCCATTTCGTGTCCCTTCCCGTAATGTAAATATGCCTTGTTTGGCTACAAATATATGATTTCGGTTGACAAACATGTCGAATTTGCAGTAATATTGTACCATACAATGTCGATTCAATCAATGTATAATCTGTGTTTAAAAGGAAGGAGAGAGAATATGAAATTTCAGTATTATGAAAATGATGCCATGGATACCGTCCCCGCACCACCCCTAAAAATGGTTTTGTCGCTTTTGGGATGCGCCGCAATTTTTGTGGCAGTCATAGTGATTTGCGGACAAGTTCTTGGTGGCTGATTTAGCCCCCCCAAAATAATTGAGGAGTGATGAGAATGAACGAAACTATTTTTGCAGCGGTACTGTTTGTTATTTTTTGTGGGCTTATGGTGGGTATAGGTATTTTCTTTTCCCGTAGAGATGCCGGCAAAACCTCGGATGATTACATACTGGCCGGACGTAAAGCACCTCTTATATTGGTAGTTGGCAGTTACTTTGCCACATCGGTTTCCACAGGCTCGCTGGTGGGCTATGCCGGCATGGGCTTTTCCAACGGCATGGCAGGCTACTGGAGTGCAGGTTGCTTTATGGTGGCAACAATGTGGGCAGGTATCTGGATTGTGCCCCGTCTGCGCCGCTCGGGCGTGACCACCATCCCTGAACTATTCGATAAATATTTTGGAGCAAAACATCGTGTCACAGCGGTTATTCTCACCCTTTGCCGTGATTTGGGTGTTATCGCCGGCACAGTCTTGGTGCTCAGCCAGATATTTGTAAACCTTTTCGGCATGAACTTTTGGCTGGCCACCCTCATAACCTCGGGGGTAATTATCATATTCACCATCTCGGGCGGTATGTGGGCGGTACTGGTTACCGATACCATTCAGGCTGTTATCATCGCCATCGGCACAATTATCATGGTGCCTGTGGGCGTGGCCGCAGCGGGTGGGTTCGATGTGTTTGTAAGCCTCATCCCCGCTACACACAGCGATGTTTTCTCGGTAGGATTTTCGCAGACACTCGGCTGGTTCCTCATAGGTCTGTTCACCAGCCTTGCCAACCAAACCATTCTCCAACGTGGTCTTGCCGCTAAGGACGACCGCACCGCACAACTTGCCTTCTTCTGGGGCGGATTTGCCACACTTTTCTGGTTCCTTCTTCCCTTTATCATCGGCATCATTGCAAGCATACTCTTCCCCGACACCGTAGCCGGCAACAGCTACTACGACATGGCCACACTCTTTGGCTCTTACGGCAATGTATTCTTCCTTGCGATGCTACTCATGGCCGGTATGTCAACCGTGAGCTCCAACATGCTCACCGCCAGCTCCAACCTGTCACTTGATATTTATAAGCGTTTTATAAAGCCCGATGCAACCGAAAAGCAGGTGGTATTTGTACAGCGTGCCCTGCTCGCCATAATTTTGGCGGCCTGTATCTTCATCAGCCGTGGTTTCCCCTATGTGGTGGAACTGTTCTTGGCAGGTGGGCGCATCTTGGCCTCAGGTCTTGCACCGGTCCTCACCCTTATAATCCTGTCCAAAAAGGTACGCCGTGCGCCTTTGTCCTGTCTGCTGGCCATGCTTGGCGGTGCGTTCTCCTGTGTGGGAGCACAGCTCTATCAAGGCTCTTTGGCCGCAAGCAGTGCCGAGCCCGGTGGTGTGGCACTGCTTTGGACACTTGATCCCGTCTTGGCAGGCCTGCCCGCTTGTTTTTTAATTCTGCTCATCGGCACCTATCTTGAGACAAAGAACCAGACCCCCGAACTGCTCCAAAGCTACGCCGTAAAGCAGTAACAGCCCCATATATTTTACAAGCGAAGGTGAGATGAGAACATGGAGAGCAAAAACTATCCCAAGGGTCAACTCGTGTACATATTTGAGTTTGAGATTGTACCCGGTAAAGAGGATGAATTTTGGCAGTTCATGGAGGAGGAAGGCACAAAATTTTGGCTTGACTTCCCCGAGATAGAGAGCTATGACATCTATTCCAAGATAGGTGGCCATGGTGGATACGAGGCACGTGTGGTGGTAAATGACTTTGCGTTTATGGACAAGATGTATGGCCACCCCACCGCCGCAATTTGCGGCAAGCGCACCGCCGAGCTCACCCAAAACATCCAACGCAGATTTTTGCGTCTGGCCAAGGTTTATGTGTAGCTAATTTTTAGATGTACGTAGGTGTGGGGGAATGACATTACCTCCCCTACACACCCACCGAAAAACTATATAAACCGCACCCTCCACCCATATTTCGGGCGGGGGGTGTTTTCGCATCCTATGGAGGAATTAGGACTTAAATGTCAAGGACATCCGCGCGGATATCCCCCCCTTTCTTTTGCCCGCTTTATGGGCACTCCCCTCTGCGCCACCGCTTGACCCACGGGTGAAATGATACCCTTTTTGTGTTGAACGCCTTAGCTTACATAACAATTATTTTGTAGTTTAAAAACTAAATTTGTGTAATTGTTAAAAATTTAACAATTACTATTGACTCTGATATAACCTTGTTGTACTATTATTTTCGACAAAGCAATTATAACAATCCGGCTGCTTAATCATGTCAACTATTCAAGATTATGGCACAAAATATGCAAGCCGAATTTAGGTTGTTTTCGTCAAATGTGATTAATGAAAAAAACTGCACAAGAATTAGCGGCCGCGTTTAACTGCAGGGCGCAGGCACTCTTTCTTAACAGTTTTGATAGATTGGTTTTATATATTTTTCAAAAAAGGAGATTCATTATGACAAGGTTCACACTTCCCAGAGATTTATACCACGGCAAAGGATCTTTGGAAATACTAAAAAAACTAAAGGGCAAAAAAGCAATGGTTTGCACCGGCGGCTCGGCAATGCAAAAAACCGGGTTTTTGGATAAAACGGTTGCATACCTAAAAGAAGCCGGCATGGAAGTAGCTATTATCGATGGTATTGAGCCTGATCCTTCGGTTGAAACAGTTATGAATGGCGCTAAGGAGATGCTGAAGTTTGAGCCCGATTGGATTGTAGCGATCGGTGGCGGTTCGCCAATTGATGCAGCTAAAGCCATGTGGATTAAGTATGAGTACCCCGAAATCACTTTCGAAGATATGTGCAAAGTTTTCGGTCTTCCCGAGCTTCGCAACAAGGCTCATTTCTGTGCAATCCCCTCCACATCCGGTACAGCTACCGAGGTCACCGCTTTTTCAATCATTACCGACTACAAGCAGGGTATTAAATTCCCGATAGCCGACTTTGAAATCACACCTGATATGGCAATACTGGACTCTGAGATTGCCGAAACTATGCCACAAAAACTTACCGCACAAACCGGTATGGACGCAATTACTCATGCCATCGAGTCCTACGTTTCTACTGCACGCTCCGATTTCACAGCACCTCTATCACTGTACTCGGCTAAAATGGTTAAAGAAAACCTTGTAGCCTCCTACAACGGTGATTTAAGCAAACGTGATACAATTCATAATGCTCAGTGCATGGCTGGCATGGCATTCTCTAACGGCCTTTTAGGAATTGTTCATTCTATGGCACATAAAACCGGTGCTGCATTTGAGCAATATGGTGCTCATATCGTTCATGGGGCTGCAAATGCCATGTATCTACCCAAGGTTATAGCCTTTAATGCCAAGAACGAGCAAGCAAAAATCCATTACGGTGAAATTGCAGACGCTTTTGGTTTAGCCGGAAACAATAACGACGAAAAGGTCGTCGCCTTGATAGCCCATCTTCGCAAAATGAATGATGAGCTGAAAATCCCTCAGTGTATTAAGCATTACGGTCCTGACAGCTACTATGCCGAGCAGGGGTTTGTGCCGGAAGAGGTATTCCTTGAAAAATTATCCGAAATAGCCGAGCACGCCATAGGAGATGCCTGCACACTTTCCAACCCCAGAACTCCTACACAGCAAGAGATGGAAAAGCTCCTCAAGTGCTGTTACTACGATTTAGATGTTGATTTTTAATCTATCCGTAATGATAATGCAGCTTGTCTAAGATAAAAATTATCATCACGCACGACCGCAAATCGCTTTATGAGTGCTCGATTGTTTACTTGAAAAACTGAAGAAAACTATATTAAAACAACTCAGAGCCAACAGGCTTAGACGGCTATCACGAGGTAGCCGTCTACTTGCATTCTAAGCAAATTATGCCCCCTTTTAAGCCCAAGTGCAACACATCCATAAACGCAACTATCATAGGGTTTTACATCGGCTCGAATTACCAAAAAAAAGTCGAAAAAACGCTTGATATTTTTTTAACAATATAGTATTATTATCTGGGAGAAATCTTGATATACTGTCAAGAACCTTATTTCTATGCTATGTTTATTAACAAAAAACAATATGAACAATTAAAAGGAGACTATCATGAAAAGAAAGATTACTATTATTGGCGCCGGCAGTGTGGGATCAACGATTGCGTATACCTTGTCCAGCACGGATATCGCATCGGAAATCGTATTAATTGATGTAAATAAGGATAAGGTTGAAGGCGAAGTTCTCGACATCGCACAGGGCACATGTTTTCGTGATCCCATATCCATTATTGCCGGAGAATATGAAGATGCAGCAGATTCCGATATCGTAATCATCACTTCGGGAGTCGCTCGCAAGCCGGGGCAAACAAGAATAGAACTGACAAAAACAAATGTCGATATTCTCAAGCAGATTACTCCCAATATCGTAAAACACGCTCCCCATGCCAAATACATCATTGTTAGCAATCCTGTAGATATTATGACTTACGTCTTTACAAAAATTTCCGGTATACCCGAAAAACAAATCATAGGCTCCGGCACAATACTCGACACAGCAAGACTTCGCCACGGTTTGTCTGAAAAATTGGATGTAGCACAAAAGAACATTCATGCATACGTCTACGGAGAGCACGGCGATACATCCTTCATCCCTTGGTCTTGTGCAGATGTCGGCAGTGCAAATATCGACGCTTACAGAGATATGATGGTGGAAGAGGGAAAAGATATTCCGCCCATAGATAAAGAAGAGATTTTAACATACGTACAAAAATCCGGCGGAAAAATCATCGCAAATAAGGGCGCAACATACTACGCGGTGTCTGCTGCGGTTGTACAGCTGTGTAATATGCTGGCCGGTTCGCAAGGTACTATTTCCACGGTCTCGACTATGATGCACGGAGAATATGGTGTCAATGACGTATGCCTTAGCATGTTAACCTTGGTTGGACCCGACGGAATAGAGGGCAAAGTACCTGTTAGATTGACAAACGAAGAGATTGAAAAACTGCGCAAGAGCGGCGATGCACTAAGAGCCATTATAAAAGAAATTGACTTAAATTAATTTAAGCATGCACAGTTATATTTTGCTATACGGCAATGGTTGCCGACTGTTTGTCAAGATTGGAGGAAAATATGAAATACAGTTACTACCCCGGATGCACTCTGAAATCAAAGGCAAAAGAACTGGATTTATATGCAAGAGCTAGTGCAAAAGCGCTTGGATTTGAATTAGAAGAAATTGAAAA
This sequence comes from uncultured Oscillospiraceae bacterium, assembly GCA_964370005.1. GTDB lineage: Bacteria > Bacillota > Clostridia > Oscillospirales > Ruminococcaceae > Heteroruminococcus. The sequence goes on along the minus strand of CAYJGR010000034.1, from coordinate 14,570 downwards.
CTGGCAATGTTGCGGGGGTGTTTACCCCCTTGCCGGTGATGAGATAGCTTCAAAATTATCTTCAGTGCGCGCTCTTAATGATGCAAAGGAAAAAGAGCAGGATCTCGTCACGCTATGTTCAGCCTGTCATCATGTAATGAAGCGTGTAAATGACGATATGAAAAATGTCGAGGATATCCGCACACGCGCCAATAATTATATGGAATTGCAGCAGGCATACGAGGGAGAAACGCAGGTGCTGCATTTTCTTGAGGTGCTAAGAGATCGCATAGGTTTTGACGAGTTAAAGAAAAAGGTGGTCAATCCTTTAACGGGCCAAAAAATCGGGGCCTATTATGGATGTCTACTACTCCGACCCAGCGAAATCCTTCAGTTTGATGACGCAGAAAATCCAACGATTATGGAGGATTTTATTCGAGCTATCGGCGGCACACCCGTGATTTATCCATATAGAAACGAATGTTGCGGCGGATATATCTCGCTCAAAGAAAAAAAGATGGCCGAAGAGATGTGTGATAAAATAGTGGAATCTGCAACAGGTTTTGGGGCAGAAACCTTGATTACGGCCTGTCCCCTATGTCTTTACAATCTAAATAAATCAAAGAGCGAAAAATGCCTCAGCGTTTCCTACATTACAGAACTTCTTGCGCAAGCTCTGGGAGTAAAAGAGGAGATGAAAAACTGATGAGTCATGGCAATAGCAGTGCAAAGATAGTCAAAGAAATCAGTGGGGCTAATCCGCAAAAATGCATGAAGTGCGGTAAATGCTCGGCAACATGCCCCGTTTTTAACCAAATGGATATTAAACCTCATCAATTTGTGACTTATGTGGTCAATGACGATATCCAAACGCTCGGGAACTGCGAATCTTTATGGAAGTGTCTATCTTGTTTTGCGTGCATAGAAAGATGTCCAAGGGACGTAAAGCCCGGGAAATTGGTGGATGCGGCAAGGCAAATTGTAGTCAGACAAAACGGAGCAAATCACATAAAACCGGAAGAGATTCCGGAACTATTGGATCAAGACGTGCCACAACAGCTCTTAATGAGTGTGTTTAGACGATACAGGAGGTAGAGGATATGCAAAGAATAGGAGTGTTCGTCTGTCATTGCGGAACTAATATCGCCTCTACTGTAGATGTTATAAAGGTTACGGAAATGGCAAAACTGGAGCCAAATGTTGTTCACGCTGAAGAATATCAATATATGTGTTCGGAAGCAGGGCAGCTAAAGATCATAGAAATCGCAAAAGAAAAGAACTTAACAGGAATAGTCGTGTGTGCATGTTCCCCACGTATGCACGAAACGACGTTCAGAAAAGCGGCTGAAAAAGCGGGCATCAATCCATATATGGTGGAGATAGCCAATATCCGCGAACATTGCTCGTGGATTCATAAAGATAAGCAGCAAGGCACAGAAAAGGCATTGATTCTTGCAAGAGCCGCTATTGCAAAAGTGTGTTTGAATGTGCCACTTCAGGCCGGCGAAAGTGCCGTTACAAAGCGTGCTCTTGTAATCGGGGGTGGAATTGCGGGCATTCAGTCGGCGCTTGATATTGCAGAGGCCGGCTACAAAGTAGATATAGTTGAAAAAACACCGAGTATCGGCGGAAGAATGTCGCAAGTGGACAAGACATTCCCAACGCTTGACTGTTCGGCCTGTATCCTGACGCCTAAAATGGTGGATGCGGCAGCACATGAAAACATCACCATTCACACCTACAGTGAGATTGAAGCAGTCTCGGGATTTGTGGGTGATTTCACGGTTGATATCAGAAAAAAAGCAAGATATGTAGACATGAAAAGTTGTACGGGCTGCGGACTTTGCCAGGAAAAGTGCCCATCAAAGAAAACTCCCAGTGAGTTTAACAAGGGTCTTGATAATCGCTCTGCAATATACACACCGTTTGCACAGGCCATTCCCAACGTACCCGTAATCGATACAGATGCGTGTATCAAGTTTAAGACGGGAAAATGCGGACTATGTCAAAAGGTTTGTCAGGCGGGCTCGGTCAACTTTGAGCAGCAGGATGAAATTATCACCGAAAAATACGGCGCCATTGTAGTTGCCACCGGGTTTGACACAATCAACCTGGACAAATACGATGAATACGCCTACAACCAAAGCAAAGATGTTGTGACATCGTTAGAACTCGAGCGCATCATGAATGCGGCGGGCCCCACAAAGGGACATCTTGAGCGCATGTCGGACGGAAAACATCCCCATGACATAGTATTTATTCAGTGCGTTGGTTCACGATGTTCGGACAATAGAGGAAAGAGCTATTGTTCCAAAATTTGTTGTATGTATACGGCAAAACATGCGATGTTGATACGTGATAAATACCCCGATGTAAACGTGCATGTATTTTATATCGATGTGAGAACCCCCGGCAAGAACTTTGACGAGTTTTACCGAAGAGCGGTGGAATCATACGATGTTAATTATATTAAAGGTCAAGTCGGAAAGGTCATCCCACAGCCAAACGGAAAGCTTTTGGTTCAGGGTGTGGACCTGCTACAAAACGAACAAATTATGATAGATGCGGATATGGTGGTGCTCGCTACTGCGATAGAGCCCGAAAAATCCGTGCGTAACATTGCAACCATGCTCACAGCAAGTATCGACACAAACAACTTCTTAACCGAGGCGCATGCAAAACTTCGTCCGGTTGAATCTCCCACAGCGGGTATATTCTTATCGGGCGTGTGCCAAGGACCCAAGGACATTCCCGAAACTGTATCACAAGCGAGTGCGGCGGCGGTAAAAGCCATCGGTCTATTGGCAAAAGATAAGCTAAAGACCAATCCATGCACTGCAAAATCTGACGAGCTTCGCTGTAACGGATGTTCCGTATGTACAAATGTTTGCCCATACGGAGCGATCACATACGAGGACAAAGAAATAAACGATCACGGCCAAAGAGAAGTTAGAAGGATTGCGGTGGTGAACAATGCGCTGTGCCAAGGTTGCGGAGCGTGTACCGTGGCTTGTCCTTCGGGCTGTATGGATCTTCAAGGATTTTCAAACAGACAGATTTTAGCGGAGGTGGATGCAATATGTCGGTAGATGCAAATAAAGAATTTAGCCCAAAAATCGTGGCATTTTGTTGCAACTGGTGCAGTTATGCCGGTGCTGATTTGGCGGGAAGCAGTCGCCTTGGATATCCGGCAGATGTAAAAATCATACGTATTCCCTGTTCCTGCCGTGTAAATCCAATGTTCATTTTGCGGGCATTTGAAAAGGGTGCAGATGGCGTGATAATATGTGGATGCCACCCGGGTGACTGTCACTACTCGACAGGCAATTACTATGCACGCAGAAGAATGACGCTACTTTATTCGATGCTTGACTATCTTGGAATAGAAAAAGGTCGCAACCGTGTTGAATGGGTGTCTGCGGCAGAAGGCGTGAAGTTCTCCACCACCATGAATGATTTTGTTCAGAACATTTACGAGCTTGGCGAGAACGTTAAATTGGGGGACATAAGATGCAAGAATTAATAAATCGTGCAAAAGAGTTATTGAGCGACGGCACGGTCGCACGTGTCCTGGGATGGAAAAAAGGCGATTTGGCCTACAATCCCGAGCCCGCCTATTTTGAGAATGAGGATCAGCTCAGCGAGTTTATCTACGATGGGTTTTGCGGGGCAAATTTAAGCAAGTATATGATTGAAGCCTCAAAGCAAGAGGGAAAAACGCTGGTGTTCTTAAAACCTTGCGACACATACAGCTTTAATCAGCTTATCAAGGAGCACCGTGTAGACAGAGAAAAGGCTTATATAATCGGTGTGGGCTGTCAGGGCAAACTCGACATAGAAAAGATCAAAGCTCAGGGTATCAAGGGTATAAACAATGTTAGGGGTATCGGCGGATTAGACCGAGAACAAACCATCACATTTGATACTCTTTACGGAGAAAAAACCTGCACATACCAATCGGCAATGCTTGAGAGATGTTTGGTATGTAAGGGCAAAGAGCATAAAATCTTTGATGAAACAATCGGCGAATCGATCGATACCGACACAAACGAGCGCTTTGACGTTGTAGCTAAGATTGAGGCGATGTCTCAACAAGAGAGATTTGCATATTTTCAATCGGAACTCAGCAAATGTATTCGTTGCAACGCTTGCAGGAATGTATGTCCGGCATGCAACTGTGTAAAATGTGTATTCGACAGCAATAAGTTTGACAGTGAGCAAAAAGCAAATGTCGATTCATTTGAAGAAAAAATGTTCCATATAATTCGTGCGTATCATGTTGCCGGCAGGTGTACCGACTGTGGAGAATGTGCCAGGGTATGTCCCCAAGGTATTCCTTTGGAACTGTTTAACCGCAAGTTTATCAAGGACATAAACGAGCTATACGGCGAGTTCCAGGCGGGAAATGATACAGAAGAAAAAGGGCCACTTGTTAGCTTCGAGCTTGACGATGTGGAACCCGGTGTTGTCGGGGAGGGGAGATAAAGTATGTATATAGTAGCAAAGAATGATTTACCTGCTTTGTTTTCTCTTATCCGGGAAACACAGGAACTGTATGTGCCCGCAAAGATAAGCGGACAAACGAACTATGCGGCATGGAGCCGTGAACTTGAAGTGGATCTTGAAACGTTAAACACTGTAAAATCTGCAAAAGACGCCTTCTTTCCTCAAAGTGAAAACCTATATTCATGTAAGCAAGACGCAAAGAGCATTACGATCATTCCCGAGGAGATAAAAGACCAAGACTTTGTAATCTTTGGGATGAAAGCTTGTGATGTAAAAGGCATCGAGGTGCTGGATAGAGTGTTTCTCGTAGATCCTATCGACACATATTACGCCTCGAGAAGAGAACATGCAACGATTGTTTCACTCGCCTGCAATGAGCCTGAAGAGACCTGCTTTTGCAAAGCGTTTGGGATAGATGCATCGAGCCCACAAGCGGATGTTTCTACATGGATTGTGGGAGATAAGTTGTTTTGGCAGGCCAACACAAGCAAGGGTGAGGCTCTGACAAATGCGCTGACTTCTCTGCTACGGGAGACGACAGATGACGCTGTGGAAGCTAAAAAAGCGGAAATCGTATCTATTATAGATAGACTTCCCTATAGCAACCTTTCGCTTGAAGGATGGGACGGCGAGGCATTGGAAGAAAAATTCAATGCTGAAAATTGGCAGGAGCTGTACAAAGCATGTCTTGCCTGCGGAACTTGTACGTTTATATGTCCGACTTGTCAATGTTATGATATAAAGGACTATAACACGGGACAAGAAGTCAAGAGATATCGCTGTTGGGATTCTTGCATGTATTCGGATTTCACAATGATGGCTCACGGAAACAACAGAACTTCTCAGCTTCAACGTTTTCGCCAGAGATTCATGCACAAGCTGGTATACTTTCCGGCAAACAACGAGGGGATGTATTCCTGTGTGGGCTGTGGGCGCTGTGTGGCAAAATGTCCTGCATCGTTAAATATTGTAAAAGTTATAAAATCTTTCGAGCAGGAAGGAGCAAGCAAATCATGAGTCATGAATGTACCTGTCACCCAAGATTTGCACACGACGTGCTAATTCCCAAAGTAGGGGTAATTACCGATATTCGTCAAGAGACACCCGACGTTAAGACATTTCGCATCAACGCACCGGAAGGCGGGAAATTATTTGAACACCTACCGGGGCAGTGTGCAATGATCTGTGCACCGGGGATTAGTGAGGGAATGTTTTCCATAACTTCATCGCCCACAAATAAAGAGTATCAAGAATATAGCATAAAACAATGCGGCGTACTCACAGACTACCTGCACGGCCTTGAGGTAGGCGATCAAGTGGCTGTTCGCGGACCGTATGGGAACAACTTTCCTGTAGAAACCGACTTAAAAGGAAAGAACTTGTTATTTATAGCGGGTGGTATCGGACTTGCTCCCCTGCGTTCGGTTATCAATTATGTGATAGATAACCGTGACAATTACGGGACGGTAGATATTTTATACGGCGCTCGTTCATCGCAGGATCTTGTACAGCTCAAAGAGATAAGAGAAGTTTGGATGAAAACGCCGGGCGTGAATGTGCATTTGACCATCGACCGAGAACAAGATGAATGGGACGGTCACGTAGGTTTTGTGCCCAGTTATCTCAAAGAACTTGGGTTTTCGACCGATAAAGTGGCACTTGTTTGCGGTCCTCCCATCATGATAAAATTTGTACTGGCCGCCTTAGAAGAGCTTGGATTTAATAAGTCACAGGCTTTCACGACGTTGGAACTTCGAATGAAGTGTGGTGTGGGAAAATGTGGGCGCTGCAATATCGGCGCAAAATATGTTTGCAAAGATGGCCCCGTATTCCGTTGTGACGAGGTGGACGAACTCCCCGAAGAATATTAAATCAACCTAGCCAATAAAGACCAAGCACAAGAGGCTATGCAAGTTAATTTATTCAGTAATGAAAGGGTTGGTAACCAACATGCAAGAAATGGTAAATGTTTTTTTTAACGGCAAAAAATATAGCGTGCCTGCTGAACTTACAATAATGACTGCTCAAGAGTATGCGGGATATACAATAAAACGAGGTTGTGGATGTCGTCATGGCTTTTGTGGCGCATGTGCCACGATATACCGAGTGAAAGGCAAAAATGAGATAAAAACCTGCCTTGCTTGTCAAACACAGGTGGAGGATGGAATGTATGTTGCAACAATTCCGTTTTTCCCCTCGGACAAAAAAACCTACGACATCAATGAGATTAAACCGACCGAACAGATAATGATGCAGTTGTACCCCGAGATTTATTGCTGTATAGGATGTAACGCATGTACAAAGGCATGTACTCAAGATTTGCAGGTTATGCAGTATATCGCTCTGGCACAAAGAGGTGATTTTGAGGGTTGTGCTGAGGAGTCGTTTGACTGCGTAGGATGTGGTTGCTGTGTTACACGTTGCCCTGCGGGGATTTCTCATCCGCATGTGGGACTATTGGCAAGACGTCTTGTGGGAAAATACATTGCACCCGAAACAAAACACCTTGTCGATCGTGTGCACGAGGTCGAGACAGGTGAATTTGATGATCTTATCCAGAAGATTATGCAAAAGCCAATCGCTGAGATGAAAGAACTCTATAATACCAGAGATATCGAAAAATAAGGAGGGTACGAATATGTTTACGGCAGAAATGCTTGAATCGATAAAAAAAGTAGAAGCGAGTCGTGCGCAAAGAATGAAGTCAGAGCCCAGACGTATGACGGCAGAAGAAAAAGAAACCCTGCTTGAAGGATTTCATCCGGATTACAGAACAACAGGATTTCAGGAAATTAAAGTCGGCAAAAACAAAGGGGAAAAAGCCCCAACCGAACTCAGTGATTTGCTTCACTCAAACAGCCGTATTTTAGGGGTAGATATCGATCTTGACAAGGTGGATTATGATGTCGATGTGCTTGTTATCGGCGGCGGTGGCGCAGGTTCGTCCGCGGCTATAGAAGCAAACCGGGCCGGGGCAAACGTAATGATCGTTACCAAGCTTCGCATAGGGGACGCCAACACTATGATGGCTGAGGGCGGTATTCAATCCGCCGATAAAGAAAATGACTCACCTGTCCAGCACTATCTCGATGCTTTTGGTGGGGGGCACTATGCCGCAAGACCTGAGCTGTTGAGAAGACTGGTAATGGAAGCACCCGACGCGATTAAGTGGCTAAACGATTTGGGCGTAATGTTCGATAAGGACAAAGACGGCAGAATGATAACCACTCACGGCGGTGGCACATCGCGAAAGAGAATGCACGCATGTAAGGACTATTCGGGTGCCGAAATTATGCGCACTCTTCGTGATGAAGTTATAAACAGAGGCATTCCCGTGGTAGAGTTCACCTCGGCTGTGGAACTTATAAGGGATGACAAAGGTCAAGTTGCCGGTGCGGTACTGTTAAACATGGAGACCGACGACTATATGGTGGCAAAAGCTAAGACGGTAATCATCGCAACGGGTGGTGCCGGCAGGCTTCACTACCAAAACTTCCCCACATCCAACCACTACGGAGCGACGGCGGACGGACTTGTCATGGGATATCGTCTGGGTGCACCTCTTTTGTATCAAGATACAATCCAATATCATCCCACGGGTGTTGCATATCCTTCGCAGATTTTCGGAGCGCTCGTAACAGAAAAAGTGCGTTCGCTTGGGGCTATGCTTATCAATAAAGACGGTGAGGCATTTATGCATCCGCTCGAGACTCGTGACGTGGCGGCGGCCAGTATAATTCGCGAGTGTTCCGAGCGCAAAAAGGGCGTGGAAACTCCGCTTGGCAGTGGCGTATGGCTCGATACTCCAATGATTGAAATACTCGGTGGCAAGGGAACGATTGAAGCCAGAATTCCCGCTATGTTGCGCATGTATATAAATTACGGTATAGATATGAGAGAACAACCTATCCTCATCTACCCCACCCTTCATTATCAAAACGGCGGTTTGGAAATCGCAGGCGAAGGAAACACGAAGGAATTTGACAATCTTCTCGTAGCGGGAGAAGCGGTTGGCGGAATCCACGGCAGAAATCGTCTTATGGGCAATTCCCTACTTGACATCATCGTGTTTGGACGTCAAGCAGGTAAAGCGGCGGCTCAAAAAGCAGCTGCAGTAAAACTGGGAGCTATGAACCTGGGACATGTGAGCGAATATGCTAGTGAGCTTAAAAAAGCAGGGATTGAAACCGATAAAGTTTCGCCACTGCTACTTCCCCGGTACGCTCGCCACGAAAGATAACAATAGTAACAAAGGGGTATATTATGCGTGAAATTCAAGCAAGTCAAATAACAGACGTTGTGGAAAAACTTTGCATTGAAGCCAATCAACATCTGCCTGCGGATGTTAAGTGTGCCATTAAAAACTGTAGGGCACAAGAGGATTGGCCGATGGCGCAGGATGTTCTGGATAAGATTATCACAAACTATGAGATTGCCGATGATGAAAAACTTCCTATTTGCCAAGACACGGGCATGGCGTGTGTATTTCTTGAGATCGGGCAGGATGTTCACATCGTGGGCGGTTTGTTGGCAGATGCAATAAACGAGGGGGTCCGCAGAGGCTATGACAAGGGCTTCTTGCGCAAATCTGTCGTAGCCGATCCGATTAGACGCGGTAACACGGGAGATAATACACCGGCTATGATTTACACCGAAATCGTTTCGGGCGACAAGGTTAAAATCACAGTGGGGCCAAAAGGATTCGGCAGTGAAAACATGAGTGCAATTCGCATGTTTAAGCCTTCTGCAGGTTTACAGGGCATAAAGGATTTTATACTTGAAACGGTTGAACTGGCGGGTCCCAATCCATGTCCTCCTATGGTTGTGGGAGTGGGCATCGGAGGAACGTTTGACAAAGCGGCTCTGCTGGCGAAAAAAGCACTGATGCGTTCCATCGACTCGCAACACGAAGATCCGTATTACGCCGATTTAGAAATTGAGATGTTGGAAAAAGTCAACGCTCTGGGCATCGGTCCGCAAGGGTTTGGCGGAAAGACCACTGCAATCGGGCTTAACATCGAAACGCTTCCCACACACATAGCCGGTATGCCCTGTGCAATCAATATAAACTGCCATGTAACTCGGCATCAATCGGAGGTAATATAGCATGGAAAAGCATATTAATTTACCATTGACAGTGGAGCTTGCAAAGACGTTAAAAGCAGGAGACACGGTTTATCTTTCGGGTGAAATTTACACTTCGCGAGATGCAGGGCACAAGCGCATGTGTGAAGCACTGGCAAAAGGGGAAAAATTGCCGTTTGATCCACAAGACGCCACTATCTATTACGTCGGCCCTACGCCTGCAAAGCCGGGACATGTAATCGGTTCGGCGGGCCCTACGACAAGCGGACGCATGGACGCATATGCACCAACCATGATGAGCGTGGGTGCCAGAGGAATGATTGGAAAGGGTGCAAGATTGCCCGAAGTTGTAGATGCAATGAAGGAGCACACGGGAGTGTATTTTGGCGCAATCGGCGGAGCGGGTGCACTGCTGGCACGTTGCATTAAAAAATCAGAGCTCATAGCATACGAAGATCTTGGGGCCGAAGCTCTCAGGAAACTGACGGTAGAGGAAATGCCACTGGTGGTGATAATTGACTCTACGGGCGAAAATTTATACGAAACGGGAAAGAACGACTATCTGGCCACTAAGAAGTAAGTATTTTGTGTCCGTTTTGAACACGTCAGAGGAAAGGAGTAAGAAATGGAAGCTTATATGGGCACATTGGTTGAGTCTTTGTTTACCGTATTGTTTTTTGTGTTTTTAGTTTCGACAGTGGGATATTTGATTGGGGGGATTTCGATTAAAGGAATTTCCCTTGGAACGGCAGGGGTCTTAATCGCTGCTTTGATATTTGGAATTATTGCAAATGATGTTGGTTCTTTTAACATAGGCCTGACCACGATAGAGCTATATAACGATGCCATAAAAAGTTCATATGGTTTGATTTCGAGCATAGGTACAGCACTATTTGTAACGGCAGTGGGTCTCATAGCGGGGCCAAAGTTTTTCAGAAATCTTAACAAAAGCATGTTGGCGTATATCTTGATGGGGATTGTTGTGATCGGAGCAGGAGTCGGTGCAGCTGTGTTGATCATGGAAATTACGGGAATATCTTCGTCCCTTGCGATAGGCCTTTTGACAGGCGCACTTACAAGCACGCCCGGTCTGTCGGCGGCAAAAGATGCTGCGATTGATCCTGAAGCCGTTACGGCAGGATATGGAATTGCATACTTATTCGGAATTCTTGGGGTGGTGCTCTTTGTTCAGATTGTGCCCAAAATCTTAAAGGTTGACATTGAAAAAGAGAAAGCCTCCTTTATTTCAGCAGGTTCGGTGAGTGTAGCCCAAGTGGGCAAAAACCTCAAAAAAATCGATACTCTTGATTTCTTCCCATTTGTGTTCACAATCATATTAGGTATGCTAATCGGAGCAATAACAATACCCGGCATCAACTTTTCGCTCGGAACTTCGGGAGGAACTCTCATAGCAGGTCTTATTGTCGGACATTTTGGAAAACTCGGCATAATTGATATGAATATTAATAAAAATTCCCTGAACTTCTTCAGAGAATTGGGTCTGGTCTTGTTCTTGGTGGGGGCAGGGATTCCTGCGGGAATTAACTTTGTCACCTACGTAAAACCCGCATACTTTATATATGGCGCAATTTTAACATTGGTTCCCATGTTGCTCGGATTTGTGCTCGGAAAGTTTGTGTTTAAGCTGAGCATATTTAACAACCTGGGCTCTCTCACGGGTGGAATGACCAGCACACCTGCCCTTGGAACGCTAATTTCGGTAGCCAAGACAGATGAAGTTGCAGCGGCATATGCGGCAACATATCCCATCGCATTGGTTATAATTGTGTTGGCGTCAAAGTTTGTTGTCTCTATAGCGTAAACATCATATTCTCAGTTTTAATAACAAAAAACCTCACCCGATCAAGCTTTGATCAGGTGAGGTTTTTCTCTCTACGTCATCATATTGAGTATATCTCATCGTTTTGTTTGC
>CAYJGR010000034.1:0-2967 GCA_964370005.1 uncultured Oscillospiraceae bacterium | reverse complement strand
GTGAGGTTTTTCTCTCTACGTCATCATATTGAGTATATCTCATCGTTTTGTTTGCGCATTATTAGTCGGTATAGATAACTGCTTCTGTTTCATACGTATTATTATAATAATCAGTCAATACAAAGTATGCAATGGTATCCATATCACCTATATGGTCATAGCTGACAACAATATCGCCACCTGTTGCGGTATACGGGTCTCCGAAAATGTATGAATCTTCATATTCAAAGCCATATGAGTAATGATCAGCCACCCACTCTATAACGTCTCCCTGCTGAATTTCAAACAATCCTTTGGCGGCCGGAGTCCCCGCTTCGTTGTATTTTCTGTAACCCGCCACATAACCCTGAGGCGTTTCACTGTCCCAATATACTATTATTTCGACATATTCATCGTTTAAGTATGCCGGAACTTTGCCGTAAGTATACCAGTCACGCTCACCGTAAAATTCTTCTTCTGCATAAAATGGCACTGTATGTCCGTCCAGAGTTACCCATGTATAATCAAATCCTATTATTAAGTCGCCATCTTTGTCAAATTCAAATACATTGTCACTTCCTAAATCTATATAACCTTCACCATCATCCAAAAGCACCTGTAACTCTATCTTATTAATATCGTCCCACTCTTCATCACTTAAACTTAAAACAAAGCCATCATCTTTTTCGTCAATGGACAGCTCTCCTAAAAATTCACCGCTGTATTCCACTTGATATAAAGAGGCTGTATCTACATCATACCAACTTTCGTTTGTATAATCCTCATGTGATGTACCGCCAGATCTGTTGTGGGAGAATTGTTGTTGTCCGCCTGACATAGCACTTATAAAGCTGTCAAAGAATTGCGTGTATTCTTCGGAAAAGCCTACATTATGTAAGATATCTTGTGTTTGTGCATATTCACGCAGGTAATCATACGGGAAATACATTGCCATGCCATAAGCATTTAACACATCTGAACTGTTATATCTGTATCTTACAGCACTGTCTACAGCTGCAACAACTTCTTCTGTGCCGTCAACATCGGCTCGGAGCACATAGTCAACCAAGTCAATCTGTTCGTATTCACCTTCGCCGAAATCCTTGGCATCACTTCTCGCCTGCGAAATTTTTATATATTCATTGTTATTTATATCTATTATGGAGTTGTTAAAATAGTCTGTGAGAACTTCGTATATATACGGCATTTGCCTGAGTTCTATTATAGACAGTGTAGCCTCGGGTTTACGATACTCATTTTCAGATGCAGTTACAAAGTCATCAACTATATTTACCCCAATATCAATTGTTGACATAGAGGGATTTTCACTTAATTCTGATAGCCAATCCGTGTAGTACCACCCTGACGCCGGCTCCATTTCTTGAGATGCAATTAAAAAATCTGCATGTGGCTCAAGCATTAGAGCTGTTTCGGCTGTAGCCATCAAACAAGCGTCAAACCCGATGAAGTCAAAGTCTATGCCGCTTTGCTCGAGCGCATAGGATATTTGGTCTAAGTGCAGGGTTGAATCGGGATAATATTCGTCATAACCAAATCCACCCATAGTCCCGCCGCCGTGGTTCCATAGAACCAAACTATATCTGTCGGCAGGAAAAGAGCTTGCAGTGTCTGTAATAAAGTTTTGCAGTGTTTGCGCAGAGGACATATTCAGTCGCCCTAAATTAGAGTTGACGGGAATCATTTGACCGTCTTTGATTTGCCAATATTGACAACTGCCGTCATCTATTGCTTGTAAGGTCCAATCAGTTGTTCCGCCGGTCATAACAATCAAATTTACATTATCGCTTATATAAGCATCTAACATCTCTGTTATATCTGAAGAAGCAAATCCGCCGTCACTTTCTAAATCAGAACCCATAAAATACATCATGACAGTATGGATATCTGAACCATCACCCTTTGAAGTCGTATAGAAATCTCTCAGCCCATCGATGTCTAAAAGTTCACCGTAAACCCCAACACCGGAGGACGACACGGGTGATCCTTCTCCTGAATATTCAGATGTATTGCCTGAATGCCCCCCGATTGTGGAAGCACCCCCGGCTCCGCTGGGCATACCTCCGGGGCCACCCTGACCGCCACCGCCTCCGGGGCCACCGCCCGGGCCGCCTTGATCGGTGTTCTCATATGGCGAACTATCATCGATATATGGAGAAGCGCCACCCGCACCTTCCACAGGCCCTTCATCCAGATACTCATCGGGGATAAGCAGTATCACCGTAAATAATATAAACACACCCATAACCGTAACGGCAGCAATGCCTATAATTGTCTTTAATAGGCACCCTGTTGTGCTCTTTTGCTGATTATTGGCACTTACGATATTTGGAGCGCTTGGCTGGCTATAAGCGCTTTGAGGCCTATTAAAGTTTTGCTGTACGGGATTTGCTTGAAATCCTATTTTCTCTTGAGGATACGCCGCTCTATTTATTATCGGCCTGCCACATTCAGCGCAAAATTTTGCATTTTCTAAAACAGGTTTCCCACATCCACCACAAAACATAAGCAAACTCACCTTCCGGGTTTATTTAAAAATTCCCCATAATCAAAAACTAAAATTATTTATATGCCCAATTATAATAATTAAACCTTAAACTTACCTTAAAATTCAGCTAAGTTCAAAATCTTTTTTGCCACTGTCCCCCCACCCAAAATGCGAGTAGACTCTCGCCTATAAAATCTTAAGGGGCAAACACGGTGTGTGTTTGCCCCTTTGGTGAGTTGTTATGCTTTGACAGGGTTACCGCTATGCCGTCCGCTGTGGCCCGACAGTGCCATGGGGACGGACTTAAAACCACGGCGTGGGCAGAGCCTTGCGCTCAATGCCCTGAATAAAAATCCATCGCAAAGCGATACATTTATTTCTAATTCCTAATTACCCTTAAATCAGTCGTCGTCAAAACCGCCGTCATCGCTGTCGTCGTCATCGTCGTCATCGTCGTCTACGCCCTCAAAATATGTGTGATC